>CANGOK010000040.1 GCA_947455285.1 Beijerinckiaceae bacterium
ATCGCTGACCTAGGCGGCGCCGTCACCAAGGACTCTGCGCCCGCTGGCGCGCAGTTCATCGACTGCGGCGGCGATGTGGTCGCCCCCGGCCTCATCGACATGCGCGCCTTCGTTGGCGAGCCCGGCGCCGAACATCGCGAGACCATGGCCTCGGCGAGCGCTGCGGCTGCAGCGGGCGGCGTGACCACCATGGTCGCCATGCCTGACACGCATCCGGTCGTTGACGATCCTGCGGTGGTGGATTTTGTCAGGCGCCGCGCGCGCGACACCGCGCGTGTGCGCGTGCTGCCTTCCGCCGCGATCACCAAGGGCCTCAAGGGCAAGGAGATCGCGGAAATCGGGATGCTGCTCGATAGCGGCGCCGTGGCTTTCACTGACGGCTTGCGTTCGATCCGCAATGCGCAGGTGATGCGCCGCGCCATGACCTATGCGCGCGATTTCGATGCGCTGATCATGCATTTCGCGCAGGATGAAGACCTAGCGGGCTCTGGCGTGATGAACGCTGGCGAACGCGCGACACGCCTCGGTCTTGGCGGCATTCCCGTCGAGGCTGAGACCATCGCGCTCGACCGCGATCTGCGCCTCGTGAACATGATCAAGGGGCGTTATCACGCCTCCCTCGTCAGCGCGGCGCCTTCGCTCGAAATCATTTCGCGCGCAAAAGATGCGGGGCTGAAGGTCACCTGCGCCACCTCCATCAATCATCTCACGCTGAACGAAAACGACATCGGCGCTTATCGCACCTTCTTCAAGCTCTCGCCGCCGCTTCGGCATGAGGATGATCGTCTCGCCATGGTGGAGGCGCTCGCCTCTGGCCTGATCGACGTGATCGTGTCCGATCATAATCCGCAGGATGTCGAGACCAAGCGTCTGCCCTTCGGCGAGGCCGAGCCCGGCGCCATCGGTCTCGAAACAATCCTCTCCGCAGGCCTGCGCCTCGTTCACAGCGGGCAGGTGCGTCTGACGCGTCTGCTCCATGCGCTCTCGACTCGCCCGGCCGAAATTCTCGGCCTGCCGCAGGGCCGTCTGCAGAAGGGCGCGCCGGCGGATGTCATCCGTTTCGACCCTGAAGAGCCCTATGTGCTTGATCCCGCGTTGCTTCATTCGCGCAGCCGCAACACGCCATTTGATGGGGCGCGTATGGAAGGGCGTGTGAAGCTGACCGTAGTTGCGGGCGAGATCGTGTGGGGCTAGGCTCGCGCGTCGTCGCCATCAGGCGCGGTCGTTCCACACGGGCTTTGAATTGTTCACACTCGACACTTTTATCTCGCTTCTGATCGGCTATCTGCTCGGATCGATTCCGTTCGGATTGTTGATCACTAAAGCCGCTGGCACGCAGGACATCCGCACCATCGGATCGCAGAACATCGGCGCGACCAATGTGCTGCGCACGGGACGCAAGGGCCTCGCAGCTGCGACGCTGATCTGCGATGCGTTGAAGGGCACGGTTGCAATCCTCATCGCCGCGCACTGGGGCGAAGCGCCAGCCATGGCCGCAGCCTTCGGCGCTTTCGCAGGGCATATCTTCCCGGTCTGGCTGAAGTTCAAAGGCGGGAAGGGCGTCGCGACCTTCCTTGGCTGCCTGTTGGGCCTTTATTGGCCCGCCGCCATCGTCTTCATCGTTGTCTGGCTTGCGGTGGCGAAGATCACCAAATACTCGTCCGCTGCTGCATTGGCTGCGAGCGTTGCCGCCCCAGCCGCCTTTATCGCCACTGGGCAGGAGGCGCAGGGCTCGCTCGCCCTCATTCTCACCGCCATGATTTTTTACACACATCGGGCTAACATCGGACGCCTGCTAGCGGGTTCCGAAAGCAAGATCGGTCAACGATCATGAGCGCGGCGGAGGGATCAGGCGCGCATCTTACCGAAGCGCAACGGCTTGATTGGCTCCGCCTCATCCGCACCGACAGCATCGGCCCGCAGACCTTCCGCGCCCTCATCAACCGTTTTGGCGGCGCGGCTGCGGCAATTGACGCTGCGCCTCGCCTGGCGGCGCAAAAGGGCCGTTCCCTCGTCATCGCCGACCTCGACGCCTGCAGGCGCGAGATGGACGCTCTCGCCGTCATGGGTGGGCGGCTCTTGGCTCTGGGAGAGCCTGAATATCCGGCGGCCCTGCGCGCCATACATGCACCGCCGCCTCTGATCTCCGTGCTGGGCGATGCTTCGGTTTTGTCGCGCCCCATGGTGGCAGTGATCGGTTCACGCAACGCCTCTGCGGCGGGGCTCGCCTTTACGGAGCGTGTGGTCCGTGATCTCGCTGCGGCAGGTTTCGTCATCGCCTCCGGCCTCGCACGCGGCGTCGACGCCCGCGCCCATCAGGCGAGCCTTGGCATGGGCACGGTTGCGGCGCTCGCGGGCGGGCTCGACAGGGTCTATCCCCCTGAACATGTCGGGCTCGCGCAGGACATTTGCGCGCGTGGCGCCGTCATCACCGAGATGCCGCTTGGCTGGGAGCCGCGCGGGCGCGATTTTCCAAGGCGCAATCGCATCGTGGCGGGGCTCGCTCTTGGCACGCTCGTCATCGAGGCTTCGCGCGGATCGGGATCGCTCATCACCGCCAAATATGCAGCTGACGAAGGTCGCGAGATTTTCGCCGTGCCCGGCTCGCCGCTCGATCCTCGCGCCGAGGGGACCAATGGCCTGCTGCGCGATGGTGCGACCCTATGCACGCAGGCGGACGACGTTTTGAATGTCTTGCTGCCCATGGCTGAGGGCAGGGCGCCGCCACAACTGCCTCTCTTTCGAGAAACTGAAGCCGTCGCCGCGACCGAACCGCTATGGGACGAAACGGACTTGTTCTACGAGGCGAACGTTCCAACGACCGTGGCTGGCCTCGCTTTCGATGAGCCATTGCGTCCTGCGCCATCGCCCGCGCCATCCGTTTCGAACGCCGCTGCGTCGCGATCAGGTCCGCAGGGGGCGAATTTGCATGCGGTGGTGGAAAGCCTTCTGGGGCCATCGCCAGTTGGGTTGGACGATCTTGTGCGAGCGGTTGGCGCTCCGGTCGCGGAGGTCCGTTCCGCATTGCTCGATCTTGAGCTTGAGGGCCGTCTGGAGCGTCACGGTGGGGGATTGGTGTCGCTTCTGTCCAAAAATTGAGCTTATTTGGCGACGCGTTCAGCGATGCTTTCGGCTTCGGCTTTCGCCATCGCGAGGAAGTGTCCCGTCAGGCCTAGGTCGGCCTCATTGGCCATCGTGGCTAGCTCGCCGCACATAGTGGCGATGTAGTTCGCAGTTTGGATCTGCTGATCAGGTGGTTGTCGCCCCCGCGAAGAAGTGGGGTCGCGCAGCTTGCCTTTTTTGGTTTCGCTGACCTTGGAGTCCATATTCCTACCACAGCGCGGCTGTGCGGCCTCTATGACACAACCGCCGCCCGTTTGCTTGCCGATTGATCACTTTATCATCAGTGATTCTTGCGATGGTTGCAAATAGAGATGGGTCATTCTTAAGGTTAATATATGTATTCAAGGTCAAAATTGATTGAGTCATATTGAGTTGGATCAAAGAAACGGAGCAGTCTCCGTCGGTAGAATAATTTTATTTGCAAGTAAAAAATAGCTCAAATATTTGTGATAAATCAATTAATTCACAGTTTCATGGGTGTTCTTTAGTGAGGAAGGTCAGCCGATCAAGCGCTCCTTGTAGAATATATGCTGCCGCCATCCTGTCGACGACATCTGCTCGTTTGGCCCGCGAGGCGTCCTGTTCAATCAGGGAGCGGGTCACGGCGGCGGTCGACAGGCGCTCGTCCCAGAAGATGAAGGGGATCTGGGTAAGCGGCGCGCAACTTCGGATGAAGGCCTTGGTCGACTGGGCGCGCGGGCCTTCGGTCCCGTCCATATTGAGCGGCAGGCCGATGACGAAGGCGACGACTTCGTGCTTGGTCGCCAATTCCAGCATGCGGGCTACGTCCTTGGTGAACTTCACGCGCTGAATCGTCTCGAGCGGAGAGGCGATGCGGCGTTCCACGTCCGACAGGGCGAGCCCTATGGTTTTGGTGCCGAGATCGATGCCTATCAGCCTGCCGTAGCGTGGCAGGCGTGGAAGCAGCGTCTCTATTGTGAGCATATTGTCAGCCATGCGCCGCCCTAGCATGGGCTGGGGCGATTGACTATGGTTAGAACTTGGGTTCGGGTTTGCGTCGCCAAAGTGTGCAATGATATAGGCCTGTTGCTGGCGTTTCTCGCCATTCGACTCAAGGCTTTGTTTGGAGCAAGCATGTCCGTTGACCAGGCGACCGTCCGCCGCATCGCTCATCTGGCGCGCATCGCCGTGAGCCCCGAAGAGGTTCCGCACCTCCAGCAGGAACTCAATGCGATCCTCTCCTTCGTGGAAGAGTTGAGCGAGGTTGACGTGGAGGGCGTCGAGCCCATGACCTCGGTCGTTCCCATGAAGATGGTCTGGCGCGCGGATGCGGTGACCGACCATGCCGGCGCCGAGGTCGTGGTGGCCAACGCCCCGACCAGCGAGGACAATTTCTTTGTCGTTCCCAAGGTCGTGGAATAGGCGCGAGCCGAACCGCCTTCCTTCGATGTTATTTCGCCGCCTGCGGCCCGAGAGACTTACATGACCGACGTGACCCGCCTCACCCTCGCCGAAGCGCGCGACGCGCTCGCCGCCAAGAAACTTTCCGCCGTCGAACTGACAAAGGCGCATCTGGGCGCCATGGAGAAGGCGCGGGGCCTCAACGCCTATGTGACGGAAACGCCGGAACAGGCGCTCGCCATGGCCGCCGCATCGGATGCACGCATCGCCAGCGGCGCAGCCGGTCCGCTTGAAGGCCTGCCGATCGGCGTGAAGGATCTCTACGCGACCAAGGGCGTCCATACGCAGGCCTGCAGCCATATCCTCGACGGCTTCAAGCCGGACTATGAATCCACCGTGACAGCCAATCTGTGGCGCGATGGCGCGGTCATGCTGGGCAAGCTCAATATGGACGAATTCGCCATGGGCTCGTCCAACGAGACCTCTTATTACGGCCCCGTGGCCTCTCCCTGGTTGCCCGCTGGCCGCGATGGCGCCTGGGCGCGCGAGGCGCTCAAAGGCGACAAGAAGGGCCTGTTGGTGCCTGGCGGTTCGTCGGGCGGATCGGCCTCAGCTGTCGCTGCGCATCTGTGCCTCGGCGCCACCGCCAGCGATACCGGCGGCTCCATCCGCCAACCCGCCGCCTTCACCGGCACCGTCGGCATCAAGCCCACCTATGGCCGCTGCTCGCGCTGGGGCATGGTGGCCTTCGCCTCTTCGCTCGATCAGGCCGGTCCCATCGCCCGCACCGTGCGCGATTGCGCCATCATGCTGCGCTCCATGGCTGGCCATGACGCCAAGGACGCCACCTGCATCGACGCGCCCGTGCCTGATTACGAGGCTTCCATCGGGCGCTCGATCAAGGGCAAGAAGATCGGCATTCCCAAGGAATATCGCATCGATGGCATGCCCGCCGAAATCGAGAAGCTCTGGGCCGATGGCGTCGCCTTCCTGAAGGCGGCGGGCGCTGAGATCGTCGACATTTCGCTGCCCCATACGCGCACCGCGCTGCCCGCCTATTACATCGTGGCGCCTGCCGAGGCCTCGTCCAACCTCGCGCGTTACGACGGCGTTCGCTATGGCCTGCGCGTGCCGGGCAAGGACATCCAGAGCATGTATGAGAACACCCGCCGCGCGGGCTTCGGCTCCGAGGTGCGTCGCCGCATCATGATCGGCGCCTATGTGCTCTCGGCTGGTTATTACGATGCTTATTATGTGCGCGCGCAGAAGATCCGCACGCTCATTCGGCAGGATTTCGAAAAGGCCTATGCGCAGGGCGTCGACGCGATCCTGACGCCGGCGACCCCCTCAGCCGCTTTCGGCATTGGCGAGAAAGGCTCGACCGATCCGGTGGAGATGTATCTCAACGACGTGTTCACCGTGACGGTGAACATGGCGGGCCTGCCGGGCATCGCTGTGCCTGCCGGCCTCTCCGCCGATGGCTTGCCGCTCGGCCTGCAGCTCATCGGGCGTCCCTTCGACGAGGAAACCCTGTTCTCGGTGGCTTCGGTGATCGAAGAGTCCGCCGGTCGCGTGGCTCTGCCGCAACCCTGGTGGTGAGGGAGGCGCAAGCCTTTCACTCCAGCTACCGGGCTCCTGACCCGCGGAACCATCGCGTGAGCGATACGTTGCCGCGGGAATGCAGGAGCCGGTATGACCATCAGCGCGCAGGCGGCGGAATCGCAACTGGAGCGACGGCTCTTCGCCACGCGGCGCCTGTCGCTTGAGCTCGCCGAACCGCTCACGCCCGAAGATCAGACCGCTCAGGCGATGGACGACGCCAGCCCGACGAAGTGGCATCTGGCGCATACGTCTTGGTTATTCGAAACCTTCATTTTGGCGCGCTGCGAAGGATACCAGCGCTTCGACGAGCGCTTCGCTCGCCTGTTCAATTCCTATTATGATTCTGTCGGCCCGAGACATCCGCGTCCCCAGCGCGGCTTGCTGACGCGGCCGACCTGCGAAGAGGTCTTCGCTTATCGCGCATATGTGGATGCGGGCCTGCGCGAAGTCTTCGCCGAGGGCGGCGAGGGCGATCCTGAGATCACCCGCCTGATCGAGCTTGGCTTGCAGCACGAGCAGCAGCATCAGGAATTGATGCTGACGGATATCCTGAACCTTTTCGCGCACAATCCGACGCGGCCACGCTACCGCGCCGCTCACGAAGCCCCCGCGCAGGTGGCTGCGCCTTTGCTCGATTTCGTCGCTTTGGTCGGGGGCGTGCACGAGGTTGGGCATAGAGGCGCAGGGTTTTGCTTCGATAATGAGACGCCGCGCCACAAGGTTTTCGTTGACGACTTCAGGCTCGCCACGCGCGCCGTCACCAATGGCGAGTGGCTCGAATTCATGGCCGATGGCGGTTATCGCAGGCCCACGCTTTGGCTCTCCGACGGCTGGGCCTTCATCCAGCGCGAGGGGATTACGGCGCCGCTCTATTGGGAAAAGCACGAGGGTCTGCGCGCCCAGATGATGCTCGACGGCTTGCAGCCGGTCGAGCCTTCGGCGCCGGTTTGCCACCTAAGCTTTTACGAAGCCGACGCTTACGCCCGCTGGGCGGGCAAGCGCCTGCCGACTGAAGTCGAATGGGAAGTTGCGGCTGGTGGTTTGCCTGTCGAGGGCAATATGCTTGGCGCAGCCGTGCTGCGTCCCTTGCCTGCGGCAGCGGGGCAGGGGCTTAGCCAAATGTTCGGCGACGTCTGGGAATGGACGGCATCGGCCTATCTGCCTTACCCGCACTTTCGCGTCGCGCCGGGCGCCGTCGGCGAATACAACGGCAAATTCATGGTCAACCAGCAGGTGCTGAAGGGCGGCTCCTGCGTGACGCCGCAGGGCCATGTGCGGGCGTCTTATCGCAATTTCTTCTATCCCCACCAGCGCTGGCAATTCACCGGCCTGCGTCTTGCGGATGACGGCGCATGAACCGGCGTCAATCGCTCAGGACGGAGTCTGCGACTATAGATGAAGAGTTCGCCGCCGCCGTGCTGGCTGGTCTTTCAGCTGCGCCCAAGCGACTTCCTTGCCGCTATTTCTACGATGCGCGCGGCAGCGAATTGTTCGAAGAAATCACCGAGCTCGAAGAATATTACCCCACGCGCACCGAGCTTGCGATCCTGCGCGAACATGCGGGGGAATTGGCGGAGCGCGCACCGCCCGGGGCGGTGCTGGTCGAGTTTGGCTCAGGCTCCAGCCGCAAGACGGAAGTATTGCTCGACGCGATGCCGAACCTTGGCGCCTATGTCGCGATCGACGTGTCGGCTAGCGCGCTTGGGGGCGCGCGCAGACGACTTGAAGCGTGCTACCCTCGCCTGCGCGTCATCACCCGTACGGGCGATTTTCGAATGCCGCTCGATCTGCCCGTCGAATTGGCTGATGCGCCACGGCTCGGCTTTTTTCCCGGGTCCACCATCGGCAACCTCACGCGCGAGGAGGCGGTTCGCCTCATGGGCGACATGAGGCGCACGCTTGGCGCCGGCGCACGGCTGGTGATCGGCGCGGATCTCCTGAAGGACGAGGCGCGCCTGCTGCGCGCCTATGATGACGCGAAGGGCGTCACGGCGGCGTTCAATCTCAACCTGCTCGCGCGGATCAATCGCGAGCTTGGGGCGGATTTCGACCTGGCGGGATTCGCTCACGAAGCCTATTTCGACGCCGGCCAAAGCCGTATCGAAATGCGGCTGGTGAGCCTGCGCGGGCAGGAGGCGCATGTGCTGGGCCGCCGATTCGCCTTCGCCCCGCAGGAACGCATCCATACGGAATATTCCCACAAATATACGGTGGAGGACTTTCAGGCGCTGGCGCGCCGGGCTGGCTGGTCGCGAGTGGCTGTTTGGCGCGATGCGGAGCTTCTGTTCAGCGTTCACGAGCTGATTGCGCCCTAAAAGCTTGTTCGCCGGCCTTAGTCCTTCTAGAAGAAGCAGGAACCCGCGCGGTCGCCTGCCGTCCGCGCCAAGCTCGCGGACAGGTCCATGAACGCACCCGCCAATCCATCGAAACTCATCAAGGGCGCCACCGGCGATTGGGAGATCGTCGTCGGCATGGAGATCCATGCCCAGGTATCGTCGAGGTCGAAGCTCTTCTCGGGCGCCTCGACCGATTTCGGCGGCGATCCCAACAGCCATGTGTCGCTCGTGGATGCGGCCATGCCGGGCATGCTGCCGGTGATCAACGAAGAGTGCATCAAGCAGGCGGTGCGCACTGGCATCGGCCTCAAGGCGCAGATCAACCACCGCTCGACCTTCGACCGGAAGAACTATTTCTATCCCGACCTTCCGCAGGGCTATCAGATCTCCCAGTACAAGAGCCCTATCGTGGGCGAGGGGCAGGTCATCGTCGATGTGACGCCGACCGAGCAGATCACCGTCGGCATCGAGCGTCTGCATCTGGAGCAGGACGCCGGCAAGTCCCTGCATGACCAGTCGCCGACCGACAGCTTTGTGGACCTCAACCGCTCCGGCGTGGCGCTGATGGAGATCGTGTCGAAGCCCGACATCCGCTCGGCCGAAGAGGCGCGCGCCTATGTCACCAAGCTGCGCACCATCCTGCGCTACCTCGGCACCTGCGACGGCAATATGGAGCAGGGCAGCCTGCGCGCCGACGTGAACGTCTCTGTCCGCCGTCCGGGCGAGGGGCTGGGCACGCGCTGCGAGATCAAGAACGTCAACTCGATTCGCTTCATCGGCCAGGCCGTCGAAGTCGAGGCGCGGCGCCAGATCGGCATTCTGGAAGATGGCGGGTCCATCGATCAGGAGACGCGCCTGTTCGATCCCGCGCGCGGCGAAACGCGCTCCATGCGTTCGAAGGAAGAGGCGCATGATTATCGCTACTTCCCCGACCCGGATCTGCTCCCGCTGGAGTTCGACGAGGCTTTCGTGGAAGACCTCGCGCGCGATCTGCCCGAACTGCCGGACGAAAAGAAGGCGCGCTTCATGCGCGATTATGGCATCGCTTCCTATGATGCAGGCGTGCTCGTCGCCGAGCGCGCTTCGGCTGATTTCTACGAGGCGGTCGCCAAGGGGCGCGACGCCAAGATGGCCGCCAATTGGGTCATCAACGAACTGTTCGGCCGCCTGAACAAGGAAGGCCATGACATTGTGTCGTCGCCCGTCAGCGCTGATCAGCTTGGCGCCATCGTCGACCTCATTTCGGAGGGCGTCATCTCCGGCAAGATCGCGAAGGATCTCTTCGAGATCGTCTGGACCGAGGGCGGCGATCCGCGTGAGCTGGTCGAGACGCGCGGCATGAAGCAGGTCACTGACACCGGCGCCATCGAAGCGGCGGTGGATGCGATCATCGCAGCTAATCCCGACAAGGTCGCGCAGGCGCAAGCCAAGCCCACCATGCTCGGTTGGTTTGTCGGACAGGTGATGAAGCAGACCGGCGGCAAGGCCAATCCGCAGTCAGTGAACGATCTGCTGAAGCGAAAACTCGGCATTTGAACTTATGAAATGGCGACCGGATCCCATCCGGTCGCCGCCTCGAATCGTGGTCACGGCCGAGCTGGTCCAAGGACGGCGTAGTTCAAAAGCGGATGATGAGCTTCGGTTTCGGAGTGTCCATTCCGCACCACCCCAAAATTTTTTCATATGTTTTGAATGACGGTTCGAGCCTGCGTGGATGCGGGTGATGACGTCATATCCTCTGGCTGGCCTCGCTTGGCGTCAGCCTCTTCCCGAGGTCATTGATGAACTAGAGGGGCAAGATGCAAATGCATCCAGGGCGTTGCTGCTTCGCCTGTGATGCGGCGCCGGATGGCGTGAAGATAAGCTAGTAAATATAGATGTTTCTTGGCGCCAAATTGCCGCTGCCTCATCAGGAATTTACGACGGTCCCTGGGGCTATTTCGCGGCTGCTTGTTCGGTAAGATCGTCTTCAATGTGCGGCTTTCGAACGCTCTCGTCGTGCTGGCGATATAGCTATTTGCAGCCCCATTTTCTCGCAGGGGAGAGCCTTATCTCGCTGATGAATCGCTAGCGACTGCACTTGCATGAGTCATGAAGCGCGCTACGGTATTAAAGCCTGTTGTCGATTTATATCGACGTGTTGACTTTCAAATCAGAGGGGACCTCAGATGGCCAAGGCGACTACAAAACGTAAACCAGCGAAAAAGACCGCCGCGAAGAAGACCGCGCGCAAAGCTGCCGTGAAGAAGACCGCCACCAAAAAGACCGCAGCCAAGAAAGCCGTAGCGAAGAAGACTGCAGCGAAGAAGACCGTCCGTAAGGGCGCCGTGAAGAAAGCCGCTGTGAAGAAGACGCCTGCAAAGAAGAGCGCTGCAAAGAAGAGCGCCGCGAAAAAAACGGCGGTGAAGAAGCCGGCTCGGAAGACGGCTGTAAAGAAGACCGCAGCGAAGAAGACCGTCCGTAAGGGCGCCGGCCCGAAGGCTGCCGCGAAGAAGACCACACGCAAGGCCGCGGTGAAGAAGGCGCCTCGCAATGCTCGCGTCGCGATTCCTGCTCCGGCGCCGGTGGCGACCCCCGGCGATAACGAGAATAATTAATCAGGCCGCTTAGAAGATCCTCGCCGCAGGGTGCTGGATGATTTGCAAGCCTGACCTTGAACGACCTGCCGCCCTTCGCTCGCGAAGGGCGGTTTCTTTTTCAGCGCTGATTGCTGCAATGTTCAAAGAATTCGATCCATATCAGCCCGGTCGTCCGCCCTGCCATTTTGCGCTGGCTCCACTCTTGCGCGCAGGCCCGATGCAGCGCGCGCCATTCCTGACGCGATTGTGACGGCGGATGGGACGAGGTTTGGGTCTGCGCGGTCGTAGGAGCTTCGGCCTTAGGTCCAGATTGCGCCTGAGCAGATTGCGCTTGCGCCTTGTTATCTCGTGGACGTGGGGCAGGTTGCGGCTGTGCGCCGACGCCGCTCGCCGTCAGCGCCGCCATGGCGGCGCTGATGATCATCGTCTTGGTGATGGATGAGCTCGTACGCTTGCAACCACGCAACGCCTTAGACCGATTTAAGTCGTCAGGCCGCATGACGATCGTAGAGACATGATCTTTCATGATCTTCAGTTGCGCGTTCCGCTTTCCCTTGCGCGGCGCATTCCGCGCGTGCGCGTTTGTGAATTTGTGTCTTTCTATCTTCGTCCGGTCAAGCAAGCCCCAAGGCTTCCGACCTCTCAGCTTAGCTATGGCCGCAAATGCGCCAAGAAGTTCGAGCAAATAGCTTCATCGCTCCTTCGTGAAGCCCGCTTGAAAGCCGGTGCGCGATGACATGTTGGGGCGATCCAGGCCATCTGAATTGGCTCTTTTAACGAAGCAGGAGACAACATGGGCGCTCGCAGCCTAGCCATTCTGACAGGTACGCTCGCTTTCCTTTCAATTCCCAGCGCACAGGCGGGCAATTATGATGGGCCGTGGTCCGTTCAGTTGTCCACCGAACAGGGGCAATGCGGTTTGAACTACAAGGGCCAGGTGAATGTGTCCGGCGGACATATCGCTGAGAGCGGCCTCTTCGTTCAGACCTCGGGGGCTGTGGATGCTTCGGGTCGCGTCGCCATTCGGATGACCCGGGGGTCGGATCAGCTCGCCGCAGGCGGCAAGTTGAATGGGGCCTCCGGCGGCGGCCGCTGGCATTCGCCGACGCAGCAATGCTCAGGCCGCTGGATCGCTGCGCGTCTGTGAAAAATGCCTTGCTGGCGCGCTGATTTTCGGTGCGCCAGCCTTGCTTTATGGGTCTGGCGAGACGGAGTGCGAACGGCTATGATCCTCTCCTGCAGATGACGCGTATGGCGCGCTGCTTAGGGAGATAGCAATGACGACCCGTCGCTCGTTCGTAGTCGGCGCTCTTGGGAGCGCCGCTTTTTTCGGTTCCTCGCAATCCAGCTTCGCGCAGGGCGTGCCCGCTGGGTACCCGGCTGATTATGCGGACCTCATCGCTCGCGCGAAGAAGGAAGGTCGGGTCGCGATCTACACCTCCACCGACGAAGCCCAGGGGCAGCCGCTGGTTGAAGCTTTCAAGCAAGCCTATGGCATTGCGGTCGACTACAACGGCCTTGGCACGACCGACGTTTACAACCGCGTGATTAGCGAAGGGGCGGCTGGACAAGTGGGCGCCGACGTTGCCTGGACCAGCTCCATGGACCTGCAGATGGTGCTCGCGGGCAAGGGGCTTCTCGACACCTACCTTTCGCCGGAAGCGGCTCATTTCCCTCAGACTTCGATCTACAAGGATATGGTCTTCGGGACCTCGGTCGAGCCCGTGGCGATGATCTACAACAAGAACCTGCTGAAGGCTGAGTGGGTCCCCAAGACCCGCGCTGATCTCGTCAAGCTGCTGCAGGAATACGGCAAGGACCTGAAGGGCAAGGTGGCCTCCTTCGACCCTGAAAAGAGCGGCATCGGCTTCCTGCTCGCGCAGACCGATTTGCAGAACACATCCTCCTTCTGGGATCTCGCCAAGGCCTTCGGCGCGGCGGATGGCAAGGTTTATGGCAGCTCCGGCGCCATGCGCGAAAAGGTCGTCTCCGGCGAACAGATCGTCGCCTTCAATGTCATTGGTTCCTATGCGCTCCAGTGGCAGAAGGAATCCCCTGTGGTCGGCGTTTCCTTCGCGAGCGATTACACCTCGGCGTTCCAGCGCGTCGCCAGCGTCACCAAGAATGCGCCTCATCCCGCGGCTGGTCGTCTCTTCCTTGATTTCATGCTGTCTGAAAAAGGGCAGGCGATCCTCGCCGACAAGGGCGTGCCGCCGTTGCGCAAGGGTTACAAGGGCGCTCTCGACGCTGAGGAGATCGGCAAGCTGACCGGCGGCAACATGAAGGTTATCCCTGTCGACGAAAAGCTTGCGGGCAACATGAATCCCAAGCTGCGCTCCGAATTCTTCCAGATCTGGAGGAAAGCCATGCGCGGCGAAGGCTGATGTCGGCGGCCGGGGGGCTCGCACGCCGTAGCGAGGGACAGGGCTACAGGGTCGCGGTCATCGCGGCCCTCGTTCTTGTGGTGATGACGCCTGTCGGGCTCATCCTCTATCAGAGCTTTCTCGACGCGCCGTTCTTCGACAAGACCGCGCGGATGAGCCTTGAGGCCTATGATTATGTGCTGACTGATCCGGACTTCTGGACGGCGCTCGGCACGACGGCGCTCTTCGCGGTGGGGCTCGTGGCGGTGGCTGTGCCGCTCGGCGCCATGCTGGCCTTCTTGCTGTCGCGCACCGATCTCGTCGGCAAGCGCTGGCTGGAGCCTGTGGCGCTGGTGCCGATGTTCCTCTCCTCCATCGTTCTGGCCTTCGGCTACACGGTCGCGGTCGGGCCGTCTGGCTTTGTATCGCTTTGGATGAAAGAGACCTTCGGCATCAAGCCCTGGAGCATTTACAGCCTCGGCGGGATGATCCTGATCGGCGGCTTGAGCCATGTGCCGAATGTCTATCTTTATGTCTCGTCGGCCATGCGCAGCCTGCCTTCTGATCTCGAGGAGGCCGCGCGGGCCTCCGGCGCAAGCATCTGGCGCGTGTCTCTCGACGTCACCTTGCCCATGGTTTTGCCCTCGCTGATTTTTGCCGCGGCGCTCAACCTCTTGCTGGGCTTCGAGACCTTCGGCATTCCGCTCGTGCTGGGCGACCCCAGCGGCATCGTGGTGCTGACGACCTACATCTACAAGGTCAACGGCATCTTCGGCACGCCGACCTATCATGTGATGGCGGTGGTTGCGGTGGCCTTGATCCTTATCACCCTGCCGCTCGTTTATTTTCAGCGCCTGCTTTTGCGGAACAGCCGTCGTTATGCGGCCGTTGGCGGCAAGGGCGCGCGGGCGACGCCGCTGCGGCTCGGGCCAAGCGGGCAGGTCATCGCCTGGAGCCTCATCGCTCTGTGGCTCGTGGTCTCAGTCGCTCTTCCCATCGGCGGCATCACTGTGCGCGCCTTCGTTGACGCTTGGGGCGAGGGTGTACGCCTGCGCGACCATCTCACGCTCGCTCATTTCGCGCATGTATTCGATACGCCGAGCCTGTTCCGCGGCATCATCAATACGTTGCTGCTCGCCGTGATCGGCGGCGCCTTCGCGGTCGCGATATATCTGGCGGTGGGTCTTGCGGGCCATCGCAACAAGGGGCCGAGCGGGGCCTTGCTCGATTACATGGTCCTGCTGCCGCGCGCGCTGCCCGGCATCATCATCGGCCTCGCATTCTTTTGGGTTTTCCTCTTCGTGCCCTTCCTGACGCCGCTGCGGCCCACGCTCGTGAGCCTCTTCGTCGCCTATACGGTGGTAGGCCTGTCCTATGGGTTGCGCATCATTCAGGCGACCTTGTTGCAGGTCGCGCCTGAGCTTGAAGAATCTTCCCGCACCACG
Organism: Beijerinckiaceae bacterium; assembly: GCA_947455285.1. GTDB lineage: Bacteria > Pseudomonadota > Alphaproteobacteria > Rhizobiales > Beijerinckiaceae > Terripilifer. Next base: position 14,811 of record CANGOK010000040.1, read on the forward strand.
GGCGCAAGCCCCATGCGAACCTGGCGCGATACGGTGATCCCGATCATCCGGCCGGGCCTCGTCGGCGCATGGTCGCTGATCATGATCGTCTTCCTGCGTGAATATGCGACGGGCGTCTATCTTATGGGCGTCGGCACCGAAGTGGTCGGCACCCTGATGGTCTCGTTGCTGACCTCTGGGTCCATGGACCAGATCGCCGCGCTCGCCTTCCTCAGCATTCTTTTCACAGCCCTCGGCCTTGGTTTCGCCCTGCGGCTCGGAGCCCGCATCCATGACTGATCTCAGCGTCTCCAACGTCGAGAAATGGCTCGGCGGAAATCACATCCTGCGCGGCGCCTCCTTCGAGGCGAACAAGGGCACCATCGTTGCGCTGCTCGGCGCCTCTGGCAGCGGCAAGACCACGCTCCTGCGTTGCATCGCGGGGCTTGAGCAGCCCGAGGGCGGGCGTATCGAGATTGGCGGCAATGTCGTGCTGGATTCATCGCGCGGCGTCGCCCTGCCGCCTGAAAAGCGTAACATCGGCCTCGTCTTCCAATCCTACGCCCTGTGGCCCCATCGCAATGTCTTCGACAATGTCGCCTACGG
>CANGOK010000041.1 GCA_947455285.1 Beijerinckiaceae bacterium
GCCAGAGCGAGAGCCTGAAGCGTCAGGCCCGTCAGGCCTCGCGCTACAAGAACCTCGCCGCCGACATCCGCCGTCAGGAAGCGCTGGTCTACCACATCGCCCACAAGGAGCTGACGACAGACCTGCATCAGGCCGAGCGCAAGCTTGAAGCTGATACGCTGGAAGTCGCCGAACGCACCCGCCAGCAGGCGGAGGCAGCTCGCCTTCAGGCCATCGCCGCCCATGGCCTGCCGGGTCTGCGCGACGAAGAGGCCAAGGCCGGCGCCGTTCTGCAGCGCCTCATCATGGCCCGCGAACAGCTTGAGGGCGAGGAAAAGCGCGCCGGTGAGCGCGCCGCCGAGCTCGAACGCCGCATCGCCCAGCTGACGCGCGATCTCGCCCGCGAAACCGCACTGATCGATGACGCCGCCAATGTTCTGACGAAGCTCGACACCGAGGCCGAAGACCTCGCCGCGCAGGCCGAGTCCTCAGCCGACATGGATTTCGACGCCAAGGCGAAGCTCGCCGACGCCGAGGGCGCCCTTGCGGACGCCGAACGCAAGCTCGCCGAATCCCAGACCGCCCTGTCGGACATCAACGCCCGTCGCGGCGCGCTCGAACAGGCGCTGGCCGAAGAGGCCCGCCAGCTCAGCCGTTTCGAGCAGGAGCTGGCCGCCGTCGAAACAGAGCTCGCCGCTCTCAAGGAGAGCGCTGGCGGCGACGATGAATTGATGGAGGCCGCCGAGGCCTTGGCTATGGCGCAGGACGCCGCCCAGACCGCCGAAGAGGCTGTGCTGGCGGCCGAAGAGGCTCACGCTGAGGCTAGCGAGGCGGAAGCCGAAGGCCGTGGCCCGCTGGCGGACGCCGAACGCAAGGCCCAGCGTCTCGAAACCGAGGTGCGCACCCTCAGCAACCTTCTCGCCAGCGCGGCGAGCGAGCTTTGGCCACCCGTGGTCGAGGAAATGACCGTCGAGAAGGGCTATGAGGCCGCGCTTGGCGCCGCCATCGGCGACGATCTCGACGCCTCGGTGAACGATTCCGCCCCCGCCCACTGGGCGCTGACAGGCGATCCGTCGAACGATCCCGCCCTGCCGCCCGGCGTGCAGGCCTTCGCCCAGCTGGTGAAAGCGCCGCCCGCCCTCGCCCGCCGCCTCGCCCAGATCGGCGTGGTCCTGCGTGGCGATGGCGCTCAGTTGCAGAAGCTTCTGAAGCCCGGCCAGCGGCTCGTCTCCAAGGAAGGCGATCTCTGGCGTTGGGACGGCTTCACCGCCGCCGCCGAAGCCCCGACCCCGGCCGCCAAGCGCCTCGTTGAAAAGAACCGCCTTGGCGAACTGACCATCGAAGCCTCGCGCGCCCGCGCTGAAGCCGACGCGCTCAAGAGCGAGGCCGAGCGTCGGCAGACGATCCTGCGCGCCGCCGCCAGCGCCGAGGGCGAGGCTCGGCAGGCCGCCCGCGCCAGCCTTCGTCTTGTCGAGGAAGCGCGTGAGCGCTCCGTCGGCCTTGAGCGCCGTCGCGCGCAGGTCGCTTCCCGCCTCTCCGCCCTGTCGGAAGCCGCCGCGCGTCTCTCCCAGAGCCGCAACGAGGCTGCCGAGAAGAAGGAACGCGCGGAGCAAGCGCTGACCGAACTTGCGCCCACGACCCAGCTCACCGGCCGCCTCGACCGCGCCCGCGCTGGCGCAGCGCAGGCCCGGGCCGAAGCCGCCGAAGCGCGCGCCGCCGTGCAGGGCATGGCCCGCGAAAGCCAGATCCGCGAACAGCGCCGTCAGGCCATCGCCACCGAGCGCCAGTCCTGGGATGACCGCCGCAGCCGCGCCACGCGCCAGATCGACGAATTCCAGATGCGCATCGAAGAGGCGCGCGAAGAGCAGGAGACGCTGGCCGAGGCGCCCGATCTCTTCCTGCAGAAGCGCCGCGCGCTGATGAACGAGATCGAGGCCGCCGATCAGGCCCGCAAGGAAGCCGCTGACCGCCGCACCTCAGCCGAAACCGGCCTGACCGAAGCCGACCGCATGGCTCGCGCCTGCCTCGACGGCATGAGCGCGTCGCGCGAAGAGCGCGCCCGCACCGAGGCGCGTCTAGAAGGCCTGCGTGCGCGGCACGAATCCATCGTGCGCGACATCGCGACGAACCTTGAATGCGAACCCCATGCGCTGGCTGAACTGGCGGGCGTGAAGGCCGACGATGATCTTCCCGCGCTTGAAGTGGTGGAGCGCAAGCTCGAAAGCCTCAAGCAGGACCGCGAGCGCCTCGGCGCCGTCAATCTGCGCGCTGACGACGAGCTTCAGGAAATCGAACAGAAGCAGGGTCAGCTCACTGCCGAGCGCGACGACCTGACCGAAGCCATCCGCAAGTTGCGCCTCGCGATCCAGAGCCTGAACAAGGAAGGCCGCGAACGTCTGCTCGCCGCCTTCGACGTGGTCAACGGCCATTTCAAGGAGCTCTTCACGACGCTCTTTGGCGGCGGCTCGGCGGAGCTGCAACTGGTGGAATCGGAAGATCCCCTCGAAGCTGGCCTCGAAATTCTCGCCCGTCCTCCGGGCAAGAAGCCGCAGACCATGACCTTGCTGTCAGGTGGCGAACAGGCGCTCACCGCCATGTCGCTGATCTTCGCGGTGTTCCTCACCAATCCTTCGCCGATCTGCGTGCTCGACGAAGTGGACGCGCCGCTCGACGACTCCAATGTGGAGCGTTTCTGCGACCTGCTCGAAGAGATGCGCAAGCGCACCGATACGCGCTTCGTCACCATCACCCATAACCCCATCACCATGGCCCGCATGGATCGCCTCTTCGGCGTGACGCAGGCCGAGCGCGGCGTGTCGCAGCTGGTGAGCGTGGATCTGGGTCAGGCGGAAGAGCTGATCGCGGCGGAATGATCAGCCGCCGTCGCGGCGCTGGCGCAGACCCCAGAATCAAAAAACCCCGGAGCGACGCTCCGGGGTTTTTCTTTGTTTTGTTCAGAACGGACTGATCAGTTCATCAGACGCTTCAAGTCGCCGATGCCCTGGGTGATCAGGCCATTGCCGCCGGCGCCAGCCGTCTGCTGACGCAGGACGATTTCGGAAGCCTTGATGGCGACGTCAACCGCGATGGCGCGGACTTCGGAAGTCGCAGCCGATTCAGCCATGGCGATCTGCGCCTCAGCCTGCTTGCGGTGACGCTCGACGAAATCGACCATGCGCTGGGCGGTTTCCTTGGCGAGAAGCTCGGACTCGTGGCGAGCCTGCTCGATGATGGCTTCGGCCTGTTCCTCGGCGTGCTTCAGCTTCTGCTGATAGGAGGCCAGAAGAGCCTTGGCTTCGGCGCGAAGGCGACGAGCCTCTTCCAGCTCGTGGGTGATGCTGGCGATGCGGCTGTCGAGAGCGGCGGTGATCGTCTTGTGCACGCCCAGATAGCCGAGCAGCACCACAAAGAGCACAAAGCCAACGGCGACGAAGAGTTCAGCGTTCAGTTCCATCTGTCGTCTCCGCTCAGATCTTGTGATTGGCGGCGATTGCGGCTTCAATAGCGCCCGCCTCAGGCGCCTTGCCGGTCAACTGCTGCACGATGGCGGTGGCCGCCTCTGCCGCGATCTCTTCGATATTGTGCATGGCGCGCTCTTTGGCGGCATGGATGCGCACTTCAGCGGCTTCAAGGCTCTCCTTGAGGTCCTTTTCGAGCGACTTGCGCGTCTCGACCGCCTCTTCGGCGAGCTTGAGGTGGGTTTCTTCGGCGAGAGCCTGCGCACGCGCACGCGCGTTGGCGAGAAGATCCTCGGCGGCGCCGACGGCTTCCTGCGCCTGCTTCTGCATGGCGACCGAATGATCGAGATCGCCTGAAATGGTGGCCTGGCGGTCCTCAAGGATCGCAGCGACTCGCGGCAGCGCGATGCGCGACATCAGGAGATAGAGAACGCCGAAGGTGAGCGCGAGCCAAACGAGCTGCGAGCTGAAATGGTTGGTGTCGAACGGAGGAAACACGTCCGAATGGGCCGCGCCGCCGTGGGCCTGGGTCCCCGTCGAATGGCTGTCGTGTTCAGTCGCCATGATGTCTATCCGTCAGAATCACCTGAGAAACGAAAAGGCCCGCACGCGAAAAGCGCGCGCGGGCCGACGTGGTTACTTCACCACGAAGAGCAGGATCAGCGCGACAAGGAACGCGAAGATGCCGAGACCTTCCGCGAGCGCGGCGCCGATGAACGCGCGGCCGAACTGGCCGTCAGCGGCCGACGGGTTGCGCAGGGCGCCCGAGAGGAAGTTGCCGAAAATCGTGCCCACGCCGATGGCGGCGGCGCCCATTCCGATGGCGGCGATGCCGGCGCCGATGTACTTGGCTGCGGTGGGATCCATGTGAAGACTCCTTGAGGTTTGGTTTTGAGCCGACCGGTCAGTTGTTGGATATTTATCAGTGGCCCGGGTGGATTGCGTCGTTGAGATAAACGCAAGTGAGAATGGCGAACACGTAAGCCTGAAGCACCGCGACAAGCAGCTCGAAAGCGGTGAGCAGCACGATGGCGATCAGCGGCAGGGGCGAAAGAACCGCAGCCAGAGCGCCGCTGCCAAGCATCATGACGACGAAGGCGCCGAAGACCTTGAGGGTGATGTGGCCCGCCAGCATGTTCGCGAAAAGACGAACCGAGAGGGAGACCGGACGCGACACGAAGGAGATGATCTCGATCAGCACGATGAATGGCAACAGGAGAGCAGGCACGCCCGACGGAACGAAAAGATGCAGGAAGTGCGTTCCATGGCGCATCACGCCGTAGATGATGACTGCGCCGATGACGAGCGCCGCGAAGGCGAAGGTCACGACGATCTGGCTGGTCACCGTGAAGGTGTAGGGGATCAGGCCGATCATGTTCGAGAAGACAACGAACATGAAGAGCGAGAAGACGAAGGGGAAGAAGCGCATCCCTTCCTGGCCCATGGAGCCGCGCACCGTGGAGGCCACGAACTCATACGCCATTTCAGCGGCGGCCTGCATACGGCCGGGCACAACCGCCTTGCTCGAGGTGCCGAGCACCATGAGATAGGTGACGGCCAGCGACACGATCACCATGAAGAGCGAGGCGTTGGTGAAGGACGCAGGCCCGATATGATCGGACATGAGCGGCTGCACGATGAATTGATGGATCGGGTCGTTCGCCTGTTCCGAAGCCGCCACGGTCAGATCCCCTTGCCTGCGCGCGACGCGCGCCGTTGCACCAGTGCCGCAGCTTGCGGCGTCTCGAATTCCGTTCAGCGCGACGTGGTCGACGCTGCGAGCTTGTAGACATTCCAGAACCCCGCCGCCGTCCCCAGAGCGAGGAAGACGATGAGGCCGAAAGGCCCCGTGTCGAGCCACAGATCAAGTTGCCAGCCCAAAAAGCCGCCAACGATCACACCCGCCACGAATTCGGCCAGGACACGAAAGCCAAGGCTCATCGCCTGTCCAGTCCGGGTCACATGCGCGTCTTTTTCGTCCTGCGCGGCGGTGGAGTCGCTACGCTTGTCGTTCAGCGCAGTCGAGAGAGCCTCGAGCCGCGCCTGCAGATCCCGATCTTCCTGGTCGCTGTTCGGCTTCGTCATGGTTATCTCCCGCATGCGGGGTTTCGGACGGCCGTTTTATAGAGCGGCGTGTCCGCGCTAACCAGACAATCCCGTTCGCGGGGAAGTGTTAAACCGGGGCAAACCGGCGGGATTCATAAGACAAAAAAGCCCTATATGAGCCGGGGGGACCATATTGGCGTGGCCTTTTCGTGTCAAGGACAGGCTCAAGATTATTAAGCCGTTGAAAGGTATCAGTGAATCCGACTACTGCGCTATAAAGCCCCCATTCCGCGGGCGCCCAATTAGTTGATAGCGCCCGGCGGGGGATTCGCGAGGCCCTCAGATCACCCAATCGTCACGGGCGGCGGCGGCTTCCGCCGTCATCTCCGCCTTGATGGCCTGGGCGATTTCGGAGAGCTGCAGGCTCCCCCGCTTGCGCGGATGTTCGGCCGCGATGGTGCGGACCGCCCGCAGCTCGCCGGGCTTGCCGCCGAGCGCCACAACCTTGTCGGCGAGGTAAACGGCCTCATCGATGTCGTGGGTGACGAAGAGAATCGTCTTGCCGGTCGCGGCGCGGATGCGGACCAATTCGTCCTGCAGGTTCTCACGGGTCGCGACGTCGAGCGCGCTGAAGGGCTCGTCCATGAGCAGGATCGACGGATCCACGGCCAGAGCCCGCGCCAGAGCCACCCTCTGACGCTGTCCACCGGAGAGTTGATAGGGCCAGCGATCGGCGAGCTCATCGAGGCCGACCAGCTTGAGCGCAGCCAATGCGCGCGCCCGCCGCTCGGCCTTCGTGGCGCTGACCTTCTCCAGACCGAAAGTCACATTCGCCAGCACGCGCCGCCAAGGCAGCAGGCGGGCGTCCTGAAAGACGAGGGCCAGCGCTGTGTGGGCGGCGGGGTCCGGTCTGATGATGACCTCGCCTTCGGTCGGGCGCGCCAGCTTCATCAGCACGCGCAGAAGCGTCGACTTGCCCACGCCCGATGAGCCCACGATGGCGACGAATTCGCCACGCGAAATGTCCAGGTCAAGCCCACGCAGCACATCGGTGCGCCGCCCGTCCTGTTCGAACGAGAGGCTGAGGCCCTTGATGGAGATGGCGGGTTCCATCGTCATGGCTTCCATCGCATCAACCTCGATTGCGCAAAGACGAAGCCCGCGTCCATGAAGCCGTAGAGAACGGCCATGGTGAGCATGTAGACGACGACGATATCAGTCGCGAGCAGGCTCGAGGCCTGCATCATGCGCGATCCAAGCCCGCTGACCCCGGAGAGTTCGGCCGCCACCACGGCCATCCACGCCTGTCCCAGCGCCGTGCGCAAACCGACCAGAATGCCCGGCGTCGCGGCCGGCAACAGCACCTTCACGAGCCGCTCGGGCCCGCTGCGAAAGCCGAAGGCGTCTGCAAGTTCGATCAACTCTCGGTCGACGCCCCTGATGGCGCCCTGCGCCGCGAAAAACGCGATCCAGAACACACCAATGGAAATGATGAAGACAGCGGCCGCTTGATCGACGCCAAACCAGATGATGGCGAAGGGCGCCCAAGCGAGATTGGGAATCGGCCGCAACAGGCGCACCACCCAGGCCAGCGCCCATTCGATGTTGAGATACATGCCCGTGAGCACGCCGAAGATGACGCCGAGGCCCGAGCCCCAGATAAAACCAACGAGGTAATGGTTCAGGCTGAGCAGCACCATCTCAAACCAGACGCCGCTGCGGAATTCCCGCAAGAAGGCGGCTGGCAAGTCGCTTGGCGCGGGCGCAAGGGTTCTGGGAATGAGGCCGAGGACCGGAACCAGTTCCCAGACCAGAAGGAAGGTCAGAAGCCCGAGGGCTGACAGCAGTAGGGGCTTCTGACGCAAGTGGTGTCCTTTCAGCGCCCGAGCGCCTTCTTCACCGCAGCCACGATGGGGGCCGGAGAAGCATAAGAATCGGAGATGATCTTCATCAACTCTGCGGGCGAGACGTAGTGCGTATTGACGTTCGCGGTGCGCGCATCGGCCGCCAGTCCCGGATCTTTCAAAGCCGCAGCAAAGGCGTTGCGAATGGCTTCGAGACGATCGGCGGGCACGCCGGGCGCCATGACGAAAGGACGGCCCACAAGAGTACGCTGAAGGAATAGCTCCAGAGCCTTCTTCTGCTCGTCGGTCTTCGCCATGTCGTTGATCATGGGAATTTCCGGCATGCGATCGTCGGGCTTCAGCGCCGCCTGGAAGAGAAGGCGCGAGCGCTTCTCGCGGAACATCACGTCGCGCACGATCGTGTCATAGCTCACGCAGCCGCCCTGCACTTCGCCGCGCTCGGTGGCGAGGAGAATGTCGCGCGAACCGGGATAGCCCTGCACGATCTTCATCTTCACGCCGAGCATATTGGCGAGCACTTCGGGGTAGAGCTGGCTGTCAGAGCCAGAGCCCGTCGCACCGACGATATATTCCTTGGTCAGGAGATCCTGCATGGTCTGCACCGGCGCATCCACACGCACGACGCAGGCGGGCGTATCGCGATCGGGGCTGCCGATATAGTTGAACTTCATGGGATCAAAGCGCGTGCCCGTGCCGCCGAGCAGGGGCTCGAAGGGCACGCCGCGATTGATAAGACCGATGATCGTCCCATCCTTTGGCTGGGTGTTGTAGACCTGATTGGCGAGCAGGAGGCTTCCGGCGCCCGGCACATTGGTGGCGACGACCGTGGGCTTTCCGGGAATATGCTCGCCGATATATTTGGCGATCAACCGCGCCCAGACGTCGTCCGTGCCGCCCGGCCCGTAGCCGATCATGACGGTGACTGTCTTGCCCTTGTAGAAATCCTCTACAGACTGCGCGCTGGCGTTGCGAGAGACGCCGCAGATCGCGAGGGCGACCGTCGTCAGCGCAATGAATTTCTTGAAGGCCATGCTTTCTCTCCAGACTTAACCGGGGCGCATCTGCACCGCGAGAAGCCGGCTGTCAATTGCGCCGGGGCGAAGCCCGCTATTTCTGCGCCGCCTTCACATAGAAGGAGGTGTCGAAGAGGCCGTCGAGCGGAACGTCTTTTTCGAGCGTGCCGATGGAGACCTGATAGGTCTGCATCTTCGCGGTGGCGTCCATGATCACGCGGGGATCGGCGGTGAATTTGGAAGCCGGCGAAGTGAGCGCCTTCTCAATGGTCGCCGTATCAATGAGGCCCTTGCCGAGCGCCGCTTCCACGAAGGGCGCCACGCGCTTCGGCTCGGCCTTGATGAGCGCGTCCGCCTTCACGAGTGCGTTCACGAGTTTTTGTACGCCATCCTGGTTCTTGGTGAGGAAGGCGCCGGAGAAAGCGACCACGGTGCCGGGCTGGTTGGGGAACATCTCGCCGCCGAGCGCCACCACCTTGATGCGCGGATCGCGCTGCTGGACGATTGTGTCGGTAGGCTCGCGGATGGTCGCGCCATCGACGGCGCCGGAGAGCAGCGCCTGCTGGGTGGCGTCGATGCCCATGGGCACGATCTCGTAATCGGCCTTATCGGCCTTGATCACCTGCGTCAGCCAATGAACCAGCGTGGTGTGGGGCACCGAGCCCGGAGGCTGGGTGGCGAGGCGGGCGGGCTTGCCATTGGCGGCGCGGAAATCCTTCAGCGCCTGCGCGCCCGAAACGCCGGGCTTGAAGCTGGGGGCAAGCTTGGGGCCAGCGGCGACAGTCATCTCTTCAACCGCCGTGGCGGTGACCACGCGAATGTCGATGCCCTTGGAGCGGGCGACGCCGAGCGGCGCAACGCCGGCCACATAGACATCGAGCGTGCCCGAGGCCAGAGCCTGGATCATGGCGGGGCCAGATTCGAAGGTGGTGAACTTGAAATCGAAGCCCGCTTCCTTCGCCCAGCCTTCCTTCTCCACGACGAAGATCGGCGCGACGCCAAGCACGGGGATGACGCCGACGCGCACCTGCGTCTGGGCGGAGGCGGAGAAGGCGCTAACCGAAGCGGCGATTGCGGCGGCGGCGAGGGTCAGGAAGCGCGAGGCCATGGGATGCTCCAACAATTCGATTGAGCGCAGCTTTGCAGATTTCACCTTAAATAGCAATTATACATGTGGAATTATAAATATAACAAATTTAAATTGTACAAAATCACACACGCTTGAGCCCGAGCCTGCCTGCCCCTATCGTCCCCCGCAAGGGTTCAAGGAGGAAACATGGGGCGGCTCGATCACTGCTACAATATCGCGGACCTGCGCGAGGTCGCGCGCAAGCGACTGCCAAAGGGCGTGTTCCAATATCTCGACCTCGGCACCGAGGACATGGTCTCCCTCGAGAACAACCGGCGCTTCATCAAGGAGACGAAGCTGCTGAACAAGGTGCTGGTGGATGTGTCGAAGATCGACACCGGCACGGAGATTCTCGGCACCCGCGCGGCGCTGCCCTTCGCCATCGCCCCGACCGGCATCGCCGGTCTCACCTGGCATGAGGGCGAACTTGAACTGGCCAAGGCCGCCGCAGCCGCTGGCGTTCCCTTTGCGCTCGCCACGGGATCGAACACCGCGCTTGAGAAGATCGCCGAGGTTGGCGGGCGTCCGTGGTTTCAGCTCTATATGTGGCGCGAAAAGCAATTGTCCTATGAGTTGGTGAAGCGCGCCCGCGACGCTGGCTTCGAGGCCCTGATCTGGACCGTGGACATTGGCCTTGGCGCCAATCGCGAACACAACAAGCGCAACGGCTTCAACACGCCCTACAAGGCCAATATGAAAAGCGTGGTCGACATGGCGCTGCATCCCGAATGGGTGCTGACCGTCATGGCGCGCTACATCCTTGGCGGCGGCATGCCGCGCCATGAAAATTATCCGCCGCAATATCGCGATGCGGTGACTGGCAAGGCCAGCCAGGCCAAGGCGCTTCGGGCTGACTCAGTAAGTTGGGACGATGTGAACCGGTTGCGCGACATCTGGCCTGGCAAGCTCATCATCAAGGGCATCATGCGCCCGGACGACGCCAGCAAGGCGGTGGAGCATGGCGCCGATGGCGTCGTCGTCTCCAACCACGGCGGACGCAATCTCGACAGCGCGCCTTCGACGCTCGACGTTCTGCCGAGCATCGTAAAGGCGGTGGACGGCAAGGCCAGCGTGATCGTGGACTCCGGCGTTCGTCGCGGCGGCGATCTCGTGAAGGCGCTCGCGCTTGGCGCCGACTTCGTCCTCACTGGCCGCGCCACGCTCTATGGCACGGCGGCGGGCGGCGAGGCCGGCGCGGCGAAGGCCATCGCCATCCTCAAGGACGAGCTGCGCCGCACCATGGCCTATGTGGGCTGCCCCACCATCGACGATATCACCGCCGACGTGATCTGGAAGGGCTGACTATCCACGCGCGACAGGCTCAGGCGCGCTCCACCGCAGCACCGGCGCCCGCGCCGCTCGCGTCTCATCGAGGCGGCTTCGCGGCGCATGGAAGGGCGCGCCGGTGAAGCGATCCACCTTGCCCGCTTTCGCCGCCATGGCGAGGTCACGCAGGGTGGCGATGAAGAGATCGAGCGCGGCGCGCGATTCAGATTCCGTCGGCTCGATCAGCATGGCGCCATGCACGACCAGCGGGAAATACATGGTCATGGGATGATAGCCCTCGTCGATCATCGCCTTGGCGAAATCGAGCGTGGTGACGCCCGTGCCCTTCAGCCATTCATCGTCAAACAAGGCCTCATGCATGCAGGGCTTGTCGCCGAAGGGTTGCGACATGAGATCGCGCAATCCGACGCGCACATAATTGGCATTGAGCACAGCGTCCTCCGACGCCTGTTTCAGGCCATCGCCGCCATGGGAGAGCATATAGGCGTAGGCGCGCACGAACATGCCCATCTGCCCATGAAACGCTGACATGCGACCGAAGGGCTGCGCGCCCTCAGCCTCGCTGTCATGCTCGACCAAGGCCAGCGCGCCGTCGTCCTTCTTGAGAACGAACGGCAGGGGCGCGAAAGGCGCCAGACGTTCAGACAGTACGACCGGACCGGACCCCGGCCCGCCGCCGCCATGGGGCGTCGAAAAGGTTTTGTGCAGGTTGATATGCATGGCGTCGACGCCAAGATCGCCGGGGCGAACCTTGCCGACGATGGCGTTGAAGTTCGCGCCATCGCAATAAAAATATGCGCCGGCCTCATGCACCGCCGCCGCGATCTCGACGATCTGCGGTTCGAAGAGACCGCAGGTGTTGGGATTGGTGAGCATGATCGCGGCGACGTCAGGCCCCAAAGCCTCCTTCACCGCTTCGACGCTCACTGTTCCATCGCTGCGCGCAGGCACGGCGCGCACGCTGAAGCCGATGGCCGCAGCCGTCGCAGGGTTTGTACCATGGGCGCTGTCGGGCACCAGCACCACCTTGCGCGACGCCGCCTCCCCACGCGCCTCAAGCGCGGCGCGGATCGCCATCATGCCGCACATTTCCCCATGAGCGCCCGCCTTGGGCGACATGGCCGCAGCCTGCATGCCGGTGAGCTCCAGGAGCCAATCGCTCAACTGAGCTATAAGCGCAATGGCGCCCTGAACGGTCGATTGCGGCTGCAGGGGATGCACGTCGCTAAAGCCCGGCAAGCGCGCCATGGCCTCGTTGAAGCGCGGATTATGTTTCATCGTGCAGGAACCGAGGGGATAAAGACCCGCATCGATCGAATAGTTCTTCTGCGACAAACGAACATAATGGCGCATGGCCTCGGGCTCAGTGAGGCCGGGAAGGCCCAAGGAGCCCTTGCGCTCGAAAGCGCCGAGACGGGAGACGACTGTCGCAGGCGCTTCAATATCGACGCCCGTGACGTCGAGGCGGCCAGTCTCGAAGATGAGGGGTTCTTCGAGTTGCAGCGCGCGATTGCCGTTGAAGGTTTGATGCGGGTTCATGTCCACGCTGACGGATGAGGTGGGACGGCCCTGAATGTTCATCATCACTGGGCTCCATTGATGAAGGCGTCGAGCCCGCGCGCCAGAGCCTCGCGGTCTTCGTCCGTATTGATTTCCGTGCTTGCAATCAGGATGAGATCATCAAGCTCCGTGCCGGGCGTAAGCCGCGCAACAGGAACGCCGGCCAGAACCCCGCGCTTGGCAAGCTCTTCAACGATCTTCACCGCATCGCCCTTCACGCGAATGGTGAACTCGTTGAAGAAGGTCTCATTCAGCACCGCGACATTGGCGATGCGCGAAAGCCGCTCTGCGAGCAGCGCCGCATTGGCATGATTGACTTCTGCAAGCCGGCGCAGACCCCTCTCGCCCAGCAATGTCATATGAATCGAGAAGGCCAAAGCGCATAGGCCGGAATTGGTGCAGATGTTCGAGGTCGCTTTTTCGCGGCGAATATGCTGCTCGCGCGTCGACAGGGTGAGCACGAAGCCGCGCCGCCCCTCGCCATCCACCGTCTCGCCGCAGAGGCGCCCCGGCATCTGCCGCAGATATTTTTGCCTTGTGGCGAAGAGGCCGACATAGGGTCCGCCGAAATTCAGCCCATTGCCGATCGACTGTCCCTCGCCGACGACAATGTCTGCGCCCATTTCGCCGGGCGGCGTGACAAGGCCAAGCGAGACCGCTTCGGTGAAGACGGCGATCAGCAAAGCGCCATTCGCATGACAGGCCTCTGCGATGGGCCGCAGATCGCGCAGATTGCCAAAGACATCCGGCGACTGCACGATGACGCAGGAGGTCTCGCCATCAATGCGCGAGATGATGTCTTCGCGCGCCTCGACATCAGCAGGCAGATCATCAACGGCGTCATGCGCCATGTGCGACATAGTGCGCACCACATCGGCATAATGGGGATGCAGCCCGCCGGAGATCACGGCCTTGCGGCGGCGCGTTACGCGATGCGCCATCAGCACGGCTTCAGCGGTCGCGGTCGAACCGTCATACATGGAGGCGTTGGCGACATCCATGCCAGTGAGCGCCGCCACCTGCGTCTGGAATTCGAAGAGATATTGCAGCGTGCCCTGCGAAATCTCAGGCTGATAGGGCGTGTAGCTCGTCAGGAATTCGGAACGCTGGATCAGATGATCGACGCTGGCGGGCACATGATGCTTATAAGCGCCCGCGCCCAGAAAAAACGGCGCCTGCGAAGCCGTGAGATTGCGGGCAGCAAGACGCCCCAGAATACGCCCGGCCTGTAATTCCGAAACGCCATCGGGGAGCGCCAGCGGCGCGCGCAGCAATTTATCCTGCGGCACATCAGCGAAGAGCGCATCGATGTCGCTCACGCCGACGCGCGCGATCATGTCGGCGCGGTCGGCGCCGGTCAGGGGATGATAGCGCATGGCTCACTCCAGCGTCTGCAGATAGGCCTGATAGCCGTCAGCATCCATGAGTTCGCCAAGCTCGCTTTCATCCTTGATCCGGATGCGAAAGAACCAACCCCTGCCTTCAGCGTCTTCATTCACGACTCCGGGCTCTGTTTCGAGCGCATGATTGACCGCTTCGACATCGCCAGAAACAGGTGCGTAGACTTCGCTCGCAGCCTTCACGCTTTCGACGACCGCGGCTTCATCCTTGCGCGTGAAGCTTGCGCCTATGGCTGGCAGTTCGACGAAGACCACATCGCCCAGCACTTTCTGCGCATATTCGGTCACGCCGACCACGCCGAGGCCATCGTCAACCCGAATATATTCATGGTCCTTTGTGTAGAAGGTCTGGCTCATGATCTCTCTCACCCGCGATAGAAGTTGTTGGGAACGAAGGGCAGCGTAACAATGCGTGCTGGCAGGGGCTTGCCGCGCACGACGAGGCGCACGGACGTATCGGTGGCGGCATGGGACGCGGCTACATAGCCCATGGCGAGCGGGCCATTCAGGCTTGGGCCAAATCCGCCTGATGTGACGACGCCGATCTCTGCGCCCGCCTCATCCGTGATGATCGCACCTTCACGCGCAGGCGCCCGCCCTTCAGGCAAAAGACCCACCCGCAGCCGCACCGGGCCTTCGCGCAATTCACGCTGGATTCGATCCGCGCCAGGGAAACCGCCTTCTGCGCGCCTGCGCTTTGAAATGGACCAGACGAGTGCGGCTTCAACAGGCGATGTCGTCTCGTCTATGTCATGGCCATAAAGGCAAAGGCCCGCTTCAAGGCGCAGGGAATCGCGCGCGCCAAGGCCGATTGGCTTCACGTCTGGCAGCGCAAGCAATGCTCTTGCAAAGGCTTCAGCCGCGCTTGCGGCGAGTGAAATCTCGTAGCCGTCTTCGCCCGTGTAGCCGCTTCGAGAGACCATCAGCTCAACATCGCCCCAGCGCCCTTCGCGCATGCTCATGAAGGGCATAAGTTCGAAGCCCGGCGTGAGTTGCGCCAGAACCTGCGCCGCCTTCGGCCCCTGCAGGGCGATGAGGGCGCGGTCCTCCAGAACTTCGAGCGCGAGATCGGTCAGCGCGGCGCGCAGATGCGCGAAATCCTGGCTCTTGCAGGCAGCGTTGACCACGAGGAACAGACACTCCTCGCCATTGGCGGCGGGTGGCAGGCGCGTCACCATCAGGTCGTCGAGAATGCCGCCGCTCTCGTTCAAAAACTGGGTGTAGCGGATGCGCCCCTCGCCCAGCGCCGCCAGATCGCCCGGAACGAGCGCCTCAAGCCGCGCCGCAGCGATGGGGCCGCTGAGAATGGCCTGCCCCATATGCGAGACATCGAAGAGGCCGGCGTGGGCGCGCACATGGAGATGCTCCGCCAGCACGCCTGTCGGATACTGGATCGGCATGTCGTAGCCGGCGAAGGGCGCCATTCGCGCGCCAAGCGACGCATGCAGGGCGTGAAGGGGCGTCCTGAGCGGCGCGGGATGCATCTGAGGAGTTGGGGACATTGGGTTGTCCGGACATTCGAGCAGCGTTGCGTCCCGCCGGCGCAAGCCA
>CANGOK010000042.1 GCA_947455285.1 Beijerinckiaceae bacterium
CGAAGGCGAGGCGCTTACGCTCCTTCATGGACTCATCGCCCGAGGGAATGAGCACGTCGCCGTCCTTCATCAGGCGACCATGGGGAACCTCGTCGATAATGCCGGGCTTGCCGGGAGCCAGCGCCAGCATGGCGCCGTTGCGCAGAGTGAAGACATGCTCCACGCCCTGCGACCGGGCGAAATCCGCATGGACGGACAGATGCAGCGCCTCGCCATGGGCGGGCACGGCGATCTTTGGCCGGATCCATTCATACATGCGCTGCACCTCGCCCCTGCGCGGATGGCCGGAGGCGTGAATCGGGGCGTCGCGGTCGGTGACGATCTTGACGCCTTGCTCGACGAGACCGTTGATCATGCCATTCACTTCGCGCTCGTTGCCAGGAATGGTGCGCGAGGAGAAGATGACGAGGTCGCCACGGTCGAGCTTCACTTCGGGATGCTCGCCCTCGGCGATGCGGGCCACCGCCGCGCGGGACTCGCCCTGGCTGCCGGTCGCCAGCAGCACGACCTTGTCGCGCGTCAGGCTGGAATAGGCCATGACGGGCAAAAATGGCTGCACGCCATCGAGATAACCACACTCACGCGCAACTGCGATGGTCCTCTCCATGGCTCGGCCAGCGATGACCACCTGCCTGCCAGCGGCGGCGGCGGCCTCGGCGACCGAGCGCAGGCGCGCCACGTTGGAGGCGAAGGTCGTGACCAGCACGCGGCCCTTGGCCTGACCGATCACATCCATCAAGGCGATGGCGACATCGGCCTCTGAGGGGCTCTCGCCTTCGCGCAGGATATTGGTGGAATCGCAAACCAGCGCCAGCACGCCCTCGTCGCCGATGGCGCGCAGGCGCGCTTCATCGGTCGGCAGGCCGATCACCGGGGTGGGGTCGCGTTTCCAGTCGCCCGTATGCATGACAAGGCCAAGTGGGGTGCGGATCGCAAGACCGTTGCTCTCGGGAACCGAGTGCGACATGGGCACGAATTCAATCGAGAAAGGACCAAGCTCGATGGTCCCGCCCTGCGCCACCACATTGATCCTGATCTCAGGCGCGCCGGGCTCGGACAGACGGCGCGTCTCCAGCAGCGAAGCGGAGAACCGCGTCGCATAGACCGGGCACTGGATCCTCGGCCACAGATCGGCGATGGCGCCGACATGGTCCTCATGGGCATGGGTGATGATGAGGCCAAGCAGGTCCTTCTTGTGACGCTCGATGAAGGCGAGGTCAGGCATGAGCAGATCGACGCCCGGAAGGTCCGGCCCCGCGAAGGCGACGCCAAGATCAATCAGGATCCACTTGCGCTTGCCCGGGGGGCCGAAGCCATAGAGGCCCGCATTCATGCCGATCTCGCCGAGACCGCCAAGCGGCGCGAAGACGAGTTCGTCGCTGGAATTGCTCATTTAAATTCCCGTCGTTGCCGCAGCCTCAACGAGGCCCGGGAGAAATACGTCGCCAGCGTCAATGGTGCGCAAGCCAATGTCAGTTTCCAGCAGCAGGCGTCCGCGCTCATCGAGCCCGCGCAGCACGCCGCTGATGCGCTGATCGCCAATGGCGACCATGGCCGGTTCGCCCAATCCTGCAGCGAAGGAGAGCCAGGCTGCGCGCACCTGCGCAAAGCCCCTACCCTCGTCCCAGCGCTCCAGCCACTCGGCCAGCTCTTGCGCCAATTCTTCCAGAAGCTCGCCCGGAGCCATTGGTTGTCCCAGGCTCGCCAGATCCGTCGCTCCATAGGGTAGGCCCTGCGGATGTGACGCGCAATTGACGCCGACGCCGATGACGCATGCGAAGCCCCCGCGCGAGGTTTGAGAGGCTTCGAGCAATATGCCAGCGAGCTTGTCGCCATCAACCACAGCGTCATTGGGCCATTTCAAGCGCAACCGCGACCCAAGGCGACGCGTGAGCGCGGATGCGAGCGCCACGCCCGCGACAAAGCCGAGCTCCGGCGCGCGCTCTGGCGGCGCCGCGTCAACCAGCAGCAGGCTTGCGTAGAGATTGCCCTCAGGCGAAACCCAGCTGCGGCCCAGCCGCCCCTTGCCGCCGGTCTGGCGGGCGGCGCTGATCCACAGACGGCCCGGGTCGCTCTCTCGCGCCCGCGCCATCGCCTCATCATTGGTGGAGCCGAGGCTGTCGAAAGCCTCAAGCCGATAGCCTCGCGCCGTAACAGCAGCCGTGAGGCGCACGCTCAGAACAGGGACTTCGCCGCTGCGGCTGCAGCCACATCGAGCGGCCCCGGCCAGAAGGAGAAGAACACGACGAGGAGGCTCGTCACCACCAGCACGGCGGTCACGGCCGGGCTCGCGCGCTCGAAGCCGGGCGCGGGCTCATCGAAATAGATCACCTTCACGATGCGCAGATAGTAGAAGCAGGCCACCACGCTCATCAACACGCCGATGACCGCGAGCGGATAGAGGTGGGCCTGAATGGCGGCGTTGAAGACGTACCATTTGGCGAAGAAGCCAGCGAGCGGAGGAATGCCCGCCAGCGATAGCATCATGGCCGAAAGAAACAGCGCCATGGGTCCATTGGTGCGCGCAAGACCCGCGAGGTCGGAGATCTTCTCGACATAGACGTCGCCAATCCGCATCGACAGGATGGCGGCGAAGGTGCCGAGCGTCATCGCGAGATAAATCGACATATAGACCAGTACGCCCTGCACGCCCTGCTCCGTGCCGGCAGCAAGACCGACAAGCGCAAAGCCCATGTGGCCGATAGAGGAATAGGCCATCAGACGCTTGATGTTCGACTGGCCGATGGCCGCGAAAGCGCCGACCGCCATGGAGAGGATGGCGACGAACACGAGGATCTGACGCCACTGGTCGGTGACGCCCGGAAAGGCGGTCATGACGACGCGAACGGTGATGGCCACCGCGGCCATCTTGGCTGCCGAAGCGAAGAAGGTCGTCACAGGGGTCGGGGCGCCTTCGTAAACGTCAGGCGTCCACATGTGGAAGGGAACGACGGACATCTTGAAGGAGAGGCCAGCAAGCAGGAACACGAGGCCGAAGACTACGCCAATGTTGGCCTTGCCCTGAATGGCGGTCGCAATGCCCTCAAGCGAAGCCGTGCCAGCAAAGCCGTAAAGCAGCGAGGCGCCATAGAGCAGCATGCCCGAGGAGAGCGCGCCGAGCGCGAAATACTTCAGACCCGCTTCAGACGCCCGCACATTGTCGCGATGGAAAGCGGCGATGACATAGAGCGCAAGGCTCATCAACTCGAGGCCGAGATAGAGCGAGAGCAGCGACTGCGCCGAGATCAGCATCAGCATGCCGAGCGTCGCCAGCAGCACCAGAACCGGGAATTCGAAGAGATCGATCTTCTCGCGGCGCATATAGTCGAGCGAGAGCAGCAGCGTCACGATGGAGCCGATCAGCGCGAGGCCCTTCATGTAGCGGCCAAAGGCGTCATCCACGAAGGCTCCGTCGAAGACCACGACCTTCGGCCCTGCGCCGGAGAAGAGCAGCAGGAAGGCGAGGCCAAGGACCGCAATGGCGCATTCGCTGATGATCCAGTCGCGACCGTCACGCCCACGGAACACGCCGAGCATGAGCAGGAGGAGCGCGCCGAGCGCCAGAACGACTTCCGGCAGGCTGTGAGCGAGTGCGAAGGAGATGGGAGTCATGTTCGCATGTCCTCAGTGCAGCGCAAGCGCGGCGGTTTTGGTGACGGCGAGCGCCGCGTCGACGCCCTTCAGGAGCTGATCGACAGAGGCGGCGCAGGCGTCGAGGATCGGCCCCGGATGCACGCCGTAATAGATCGTCAGCAGAAGCAAGGGGGCGAAGAGCGCTATCTCGCGCGCATCGAGATCGTTGATGCCGACCAGCGCAGGCTTCTCAAGCACCCCGAAGATCACGCGGCGATAGAGATAGAGCGCATAAGCGGCTGACAGGATGACGCCCGAGGTCGCGAAGAAAGCCACCCAGGCGTTGGCGTTGAAGGCGCCGATGAGCGTCAGGAATTCGCCGACGAAGCCCGAGGTGCCTGGCAGGCCCACGTTCGCCATGGTGAAGACCATGAAGACGAGCGCATAGAGCGGCATGCGCTGCGCCAGACCGCCATAGGCCGCGATATCGCGGGTATGGATCCGGTCATAGACCACGCCGACGCAAAGGAAGAGCGCGCCCGAGACGAAGCCGTGCGACACCATCTGGAAGACGGCGCCCTGCACGCCCTGCGCGTTCATGGAGAAGAGGCCCATGGTCACGAAGCCCATGTGGGCGACGGACGAATAGGCGATCAGCTTCTTCATGTCCTCCTGCACCATGGCGACCAGCGACGTATAGACGATGGCGATGATGGAGAGGGTCCAGACGAGCGGCGCAAAGTACTGCGATGCGTCAGGGAACATGGGCAGCGAGAAGCGAATGAAGCCGTAACCGCCCATCTTCAGCAGAATGCCGGCGAGGATCACGGAACCCGCAGTCGGCGCCTCGACGTGCGCGTCAGGCAGCCAGGTGTGCACCGGCCACATGGGCATCTTCACCGCGAAGGAGGCGAAGAAGGCGAGCCACAGATACTTCTGCATGGAGACAGGGAAGTTCGTCTTCAGCAACACCGTGATGTCGGTCGTGCCGGCGACGCCATACATGGCCATGATGGCCAACAACATCAGCAGCGAGCCGATCAGCGTGTAGAGGAAGAACTTGAAGCTCGCGTAGATGCGCCGCTTGCCGCCCCAGATGCCGATGATGAGGAACATCGGGATCAGGCCGCCTTCGAAGAAGACGTAGAAGAGCACGAGGTCGAGCGCGCAGAAGACGCCGATCATCAGCGTTTCCAGCACGAGGAAGGCGACCATATATTCCTTCAGGCGATGCTCGATCGTGACCCACGAAGCGCCGATGCAGAAGGGCATCAGGAAGGTGGTGAGCAGCACGAACGGCATCGACATGCCGTCGACGCCGAGCTTGTAGATGAGGCCAGAGCCGATCCAGCGGCGCTCCTCCACCAGCTGGAAGGCTGCGGACGAGGGGTCGTAGAGATGCCAGGCCCAGAGCGAAAGCGCGAAGGTGACCAGCGTGGTGATGAGCGCGGCCCAGCGCACGTTGCAGCGCGTCGCCTCGTCATCGCCCCGCTGAAGCAGGATGAAAGCGGCGCCGACCAGCGGCAGGAAGATCAGGCCGGAGAGAAGTCCAAAGCCAAACATCAGTGCACCCCTCCCACGAGGTACCAGGAGATCAGGGCGGCGACGCCGATCAGCATGGCGAAGGCGTAGTGATAGAGATAGCCGGTCTGCAGGCGCACGACGCGGTTCGTCACATCGATGACGCGCGCGGAAATCCCGTCAGGACCCATGCCGTCGATGATGCGCCCGTCGCCTCCCTTCCAGAACAGGCGGCCAAGCCAGAAGGCCGGACGCACGAAGATGAGGTCGTAAAGCTCGTCGAAGTACCACTTGTTGAGCAGGAACTTGTAGAGCAGCGGATTGGAGGCAGCGATGCGCTGGGCGGTGCCGGGCGCGATCACATAGACATAAAGCGCCAGCAGGAAGCCGCCGAGCATCATCACGAAAGGCACATATCCAACCGCATGGGGGATCTCATGCATGGCGTGCAGGATGTGGTTGTCCTTGCCGGTGAAGAGCGCGCCCTTCCAGAAGCCATCATAGCCATGGCCGATGAAGGGAGAGGAGAAGACAAGACCGGCGAAGAGCGCGCCGAGCCCGAGCAGCGCCAGCGGGATCAGCATCACCACAGGCGATTCATGGGGCGTATGATCGTGGCCATGGCCGTGATCGTCGTTGGCGTGCGCATGGCCATGATCGTGGTGAGCGACATGGCGCTCGCCGAAGAAGGTCATGAACACGAGGCGCCAAGAATAGAACGAGGTGAAGCCCGCCGCGATCACGATCAGGAGGAATGCGTAAACGCCCGCGTTCGAATGAAGCGCGGAAGCATAGGCCGCCTCGATGATCGCGTCCTTCGAGAAGTAACCTGCCGTGAAGGGGAAGCCCGTCAGCGCCAGTGTGCCGATGGTCATCATCCAGAAGGTGAAGGGAATGTCTTTCCGCAGCCCGCCCATGTTGCGCATGTCCTGCTCATGGTGCATCGCGTGGATGACCGAGCCCGCGCCCAAGAAGAGCAGCGCCTTGAAGAAGGCGTGGGTGAAGAGGTGGAAAACGCCCAGCGCATAACCGCCGACGCCCAGCGCGACGAACATGTAGCCAAGCTGCGAGCAGGTCGAATAAGCGATGACGCGCTTGATGTCGTTCTGCACGAGGCCGACGGTCGCCGCAAAGAAGGCGGTCGTCGCGCCGACGATGGTGACAACAGTGAGCGCGGCAGGCGCCTGCTCGAAGAGCGGCGACAGACGCGCCACCATGAACACGCCAGCCGTCACCATGGTGGCGGCGTGGATGAGGGCGGAGACTGGCGTCGGGCCCTCCATCGCATCGGGCAACCAGGTATGCAGCAGGAACTGCGCCGACTTGCCCATTGCGCCCATGAAGAGCAGCAGGCAGGCGACCGTCATGGCGTCAGCATTGAGCCCGAAAATATGGATCGGCTTGTTGGCGAGGCCCGGCGCAGCGGCGAAGATCGTGTCGAAAGCGACCGAACCGGTCAGCACGAAGACAAGGAAGATGCCAAGCGCGAAGCCGAAGTCGCCAACGCGGTTGACCACGAAGGCCTTGATGGCGGCGGCGCAGGCCGAGGGCTTCTCATACCAGAAGCCGATGAGGAGATAGGAGGCGAGACCGACGCCTTCCCAGCCGAAGAACATCTGAACCAGATTGTCCGCCGTCACCAGCATCAGCATGGCGAAGGTGAAGAGCGACAGATAGGCGAAGAAGCGCGGACGGCTCGGGTCTTCGTGCATGTAGCCGATGGAGTAGAGATGCACGAGGCTCGAGACGCTCGTCACCACCACCAGCATAACCACGGTCAGCGTGTCGATGCGCAAGGCCCAATCGATCTTGAGGGCGCCAGACGTAATCCAATCGCCGAGCACCGGCGTGGTGAAAGGACCTGCGCCGAGGCCGACATGGATGAAGGCCACCCATGACAAGACGGCCGAGACAGCAAGCAGGCCCGTGGTGACCAGTTCCGAAGGCCGAGGCCCGAGGGACCGCCCGAAAGCGCCAGCGATGAGGAAGCCGAGAAGCGGCAGGAAGACAATCGCGGTATACATCGCCGCTCAGCCCTTCATCATGTTGATGTCTTCAACCGCGATGGAGCCGCGGTTGCGATAATAGGTGACCAGAATGGCGAGGCCGATGGCCGCTTCCGCCGCCGCCACCGTCAGGATGAACAGGGAGAAGACCTGTCCGGTGAGATCGCCGAGGAATGTCGAGAAGGTCACCAGATTGATGTTGACCGAGAGCAGGATCAGCTCGACCGACATCAGGATGATGATGATGTTCTTGCGGTTGAGGATGATGCCCAGCACGCCAAGCGTGAACAGGATCGCCGCGACGGAGAGATAGTGAGTGAGGCCGATCTGCATGGCTGATCCTCAGACGCCCGCCCGTGAGGGCGCTTTCTTGATTTCGATTGCGTCGGCGCGGGTGCGCGCGTTCTGCTCCGCGATGACCTGACGCTTCACGTCGGGCTTGTGGCGGAGGGTCAGCACGATGGCGCCGATCATGGCGGTCAGGAGCACGAGGCCCGAGGCCTGGAAGAGGTAGACGTATTTTGTATAGAGCACGAGGCCGAGGGCTTCGGTGTTCGACATATTGGCTTGGACGGGCGCAGCGCCGGCGCCAAGGGCGGCGTCGGACTGGGTGAAGCCGACCATGACGAGCAGCAGTTCGATCGCCACCACGATGCCGATGACCGAGCCGATGGGCAGATACTGCAGGAAGCCCTGCTTCAGCTCCGCAAAGTCGACGTCGAGCATCATCACGACGAAGAGGAATAGAACCGCCACCGCGCCGACATAGACCACAACGAGGATCATCGCGAGGAATTCAGCGCCCATGAGCAGGAAAAGCCCTGAGGCGTTGACGAAGGCCAGGATGAGAAAGAGCACGGAATGCACGGGATTCCTCGCCGCGATCACCATGAAGGCCGAAGCGATCATGACGGCGGAGAAGAGGTAGAAGAAGACCGTAGCCACGTTCATCGTTACATCCTCATTCGCAGCGCTTGCGCGCTTGCGCCAATTCAGCGGTAGGGAGCGTCCAGCGCGATGTTGCGCGCGATTTCGCGTTCCCAGCGGGCGCCGTTATCCAGCAAGCGGCTCTTGTCGTAATAAAGCTCCTCGCGGGTTTCGACCGCGAATTCCTGGTTCGGACCCTCGACGATGGCGTCCACCGGGCAGGCCTCCTGGCACATGCCGCAGTAAATGCACTTCACCATGTCGATGTCGTAGCGCGTCGTGCGCCGCGTGCCGTCGTTGCGGCGCGGGCCGGCCTCGATGGTGATGGCCTGCGCAGGGCAGATGGCCTCGCAGAGCTTGCAGGCGATGCAGCGTTCTTCGCCGTTGGGATAGCGGCGCAGCGCATGTTCGCCGCGGAAACGGGGCGAGACAGGGTTCTTCTCGTGAGGATAGTTGATCGTCGCCTTGGGCTTAAAGAAGTAGCGCATCGAGAGCGCGAAAGCTCCGATGAACTCCTTCAGGAAGAGCGACTTTGCAGCCTGATCGAGTCTCATTGCACGGATCCCGCATCGCTACCGAAGGCGGAGCCGAGCGCGAAGCCCACCGCCGGAAGAAGAAAGAAAGCGCAGCCCAGCAGCGCGACGCGAATGCGCCGCATGCCGGATGTCACCAGCGACAGGCCGGTGAGTTCGCCGCCCTGAGCCGCCTCGCGCGACACCGCCCCGCCGATCATGCGCAGCACGATCACATATTCCACGAGCCCCAGAGTGAGGCCGCTGAGGGCGCCGATCAGAGCTGCATTGGAGAGAGCCATCAGCGCCACCCCTGCGCTATGGCGTATTGCAGCACACCCGCGACCGCGATCACCATGAAAAGCGAGATCGGCAGGAACACCTTCCAGCCCAGACGCATGAGCTGGTCATAGCGGTAGCGCGGCACGAAGGCCTTCACCATGGCGAACATGAAGAAGACGCCGGTCGCCTTGAGGATGAACCAGATGACGCCCGGCACCAGAGTGAAGGGGGCGAAGGGGATCGGCGAGAGCCAACCGCCAAGGAACAGGATCGTCGTCAGCGCGCACATGGTCACGATGGCCACATATTCGCCAAGCATGAACAGCATGTAGGGGACCGACGAATATTCGACCATGAAGCCCGCGACGAGTTCGGACTCGGCTTCCACCAGATCGAAGGGCGGGCGGTTCGTCTCGGCCAGGGCCGAGATGAAGAAGATGATGAACATCGGGAAGAGCGGCAGCCAGTACCAGCCGAAGAGGCCGTATTTGGAGTCCTGCGCCATCACGATGTCGTTGAGGTTCAGCGAACCCGCGCACAGCAGCACGGTGATGATGACGAAGCCGATGGAGACTTCATAGCTCACCATCTGCGCGGCGGAGCGCAGCGCCGCGAGGAAGGGGTACTTAGAGTTGGAGGCCCAGCCGCCCATGATCACGCCATAAACGCCCAGCGACGAGATGGCGAAGATGAAGAGGACGCCCACGTTGAGGTCAGCGACCGCCCAGCCGTCAGCGACCGGAATCACCGCCCAGGCGCTGAGCGCCAGCATGGCTGTGATGAAGGGCGCGAGCAGGAAGACGCCCTTGTTCGCTCCGGCCGGGATGACCGGCTCCTTAAGCACGAACTTCAACATGTCCGCGAAGGACTGCAGCAGACCCCAGGGGCCGACCACGTTCGGACCGCGACGCAGCTGCACCGCCGCCCAGATCTTGCGGTCTGCGTAGAGGACATAGGCGACGTAGACCAGCACGGCGACGAGCAGCAGAAGGCTCTTGCCGAGCATGATCAACAAAGGAAGCAACCAGTCGGTCATCGCGCTTTACTCCGCCGCCTGCTGCAAACGACCCTTCGCCAGTGCGGAACACTCAGCCATGACGGCCGAGGCGCGGGCGATGGGGTTGGTCAGATAGAAGTCCTGCACGGCGCAGACGAAGCCAGCCTTGCTGACCGAGCCCTGCGGCAAAGAGGCCAATTTGGCCGCGTCGCCAGAGGATATCGCGTCGACTTGAGCCATATGCGGATGCGCCGCCACGAGCTTGGCGCGAAGCGCGTTCAGCGAGTCGAAGGGCAGGCGATGGCCCAGCACGTCCGACAGGGCGCGAAGGATCGCCCAGTCCTCGCGGGCGTCGCCCGGCGGGAAATTGGCGCGGTCGCTGACCTGCACGCGGCCTTCGGTGTTCACGTAGATGCCGGACTTTTCCGTATAGGCCGCTCCCGGCAGGATGACGTCGGCGCGATGTGCGCCGCGATCGCCGTGGCTGCCGATATAGACGACGAAGGGCCCTGCGCCGATTTCGATCTCGTCGGCGCCGAGGTTGAACAGCACGTCAACGCCGCCAGCCGCCATGGCCGCTGCATCAAGCCCGCCTTCGCTCGGCGTGAAGCCAATGTCGAGGCCGCCAACGCGCGCCGCCGCCGTATGCAGCACCGCAAGACCGTTCCACTCACCCTTGTTGGCGAGCTTTGCGGCGAGGGCGAGAACGGCGAGACCATCTTCACGCGCCAGAGCGCCCTGCCCCACGATGACGAGCGGACGCTCGGCCTTGGCGAGGATCTCGCCGAAAGGCGTCCCGGCGAGGGAGGCCAGCGTATCGGGGCCGGCGCCGAGATATTGCGTGGGATAGGTGAGATCGACGCGCTCGCCGATGACGCCAACCGGCATGTTGGTGCGCGACCAGCGCTTGCGAATGCGCGCGTTGAGCACGGGGCTTTCGCGACGCGGATTGGAGCCGATGATCAGCACCGCGTCGGCATCTTCAACGCCAGCGACGCCGGGGTTGAAGATATAGCTGGCGCGGCCGAACTTCGGATCGAGCTTCGCGCCGTCCTGACGGCAATCGAGGTTCTTCGAGCCGAAGGACTCAACAAGCGTCTTCAGCGCGAACATTTCTTCGACGCTGGCGAGATCGCCCGCAATTGCGCCGATGCGCGCGCCCTTCACCTTGTCGGCGACGGCGGCGAACGCCTCAAGCCAGCTCGCGGGCCGCAGCTTTCCGCCCTCGCGCACGAAAGGCTGGTCGAGCCGCTGGGTCTTGAGCCCGTCCACGACCTGACGTGTCTTGTCAGAGATCCACTCTTCGTTCACGAGTTCATTGACGCGCGGCAGGATGCGCATGACCTCGCGGCCGCGCGTATCGATGCGAATGGCCGAACCGAGCGCGTCCATGACGTCGATGGACTGGGTCTTCTGCAACTCCCACGGGCGGGCGCGGAAGCTCTGGGGCTTGGGCAGCAGCGCGCCGACCGGGCACAGATCCGTCACATTGCCCTGCAATTCAGAGGACATGGCGGTTTCGAGATAGGTCGTGATCTCCATGTCCTCGCCACGGCCGATCGAGCCCATGTCGCCGGTGCCCGCGACTTCCGCCGTGAAGCGGACGCAGCGCGTGCAATGGATGCAGCGGTTCATGGACGTCTTGACCAGCGGGCCGATATACTTGTCTTCCACCGCGCGCTTGTTCTCGGCGAAGCGAGAGCTGTCGCCGCCAAAAGCCATGGCCTGATCCTGCAGATCGCATTCGCCGCCCTGATCGCAGATCGGGCAATCCAGCGGATGGTTGATGAGCAGGAACTCCATCACGCCTTCGCGCGCCTTCTTCACCATCGGAGAATTGGTGAAGACCTCGGGGGCCTCGCCATTGGGGCCGGGACGCAGATCGCGCACGGCCATGGCGCAGGAGGCCGCGGGCTTGGGCGGGCCGGGCTTCACCTCAACGAGGCACATGCGGCAGTTGCCCGCGATCGACAGGCGCTCGTGGTAGCAGAAGCGCGGGATTTCCGCGCCCGCTTCCTCGCAGGCCTGCAACAGGGTGAACTCCGGCGGGACGTCGAGTTCTTTTCCGTCGACGATGATCTTTGTCATTTCGCCTTACTCCGCCGCCACGCGAACAGGGTCGCTGTGGGGGTTTGCGGCATATTGATCGATGCGCTTCTCGATCTCGCCGCGGAAGTGGGTGATGAGGCCCTGCACCGGCCAGGCCGCCGCATCGCCCAGGGCGCAAATCGTGTGCCCCTCGATCTGCTTCGACACGTCGAGCAGCATGTCGATCTCACGCTTCTGCGCGCGGCCCTCGGCCATGCGCGACAGCACGCGATACATCCAGCCCGTGCCTTCGCGGCAGGGAGTGCACTGACCGCAGCTCTCGTGCTTGTAGAAATAGGACAAGCGCGCGATGGCGCGCACGATGTCGGTGGACTTGTCCATCACGATCACCGCCGCCGTGCCCAGACCCGAGCGCAGCTTGGAGAGGCTGTCAAAGTCCATCGGGCAGTCGATGATCTGATCGGCGGGCACGCAGCGCACTGACGAGCCGCCGGGAATGACCGCCAGCAGATTGTCCCAGCCGCCGCGCACGCCGCCGCAATGACGTTCGATCAGCTCGCGGAAGGGGATGGACATGGCTTCTTCGACATTGCAGGGCTTGTTCACATGGCCCGAGATGCAGAAGAGCTTGGTGCCGACATTGTTCGGCGCGCCGAAGCTTGAGAACCACGCCGCGCCACGACGCAGGATGGTCGGCGCAACGGCGATCGATTCAACGTTGTTGACCGTGGTCGGGCAGCCATAAAGACCCATGTTCGCGGGGAACGGGGGCTTCATGCGGGGCATGCCCTTCTTGCCTTCGAGGCTTTCGATCAGGGCCGTCTCTTCGCCGCAGATATAGGCGCCCGCGCCGTGATGCACGTAAAGATCGAACGGCCAGCCGTTGATGTTGTCCTTGCCGATCAGACGCGCCTCATAGGCCTCATCCACCGCCCTCTGCAGGGCCTCGCGCTCGGCGATATATTCGCCACGCAAGTAGACGTAGCAGGCATGGGCGCCCATGGCGAAGGAGGCGATCAGGCATCCTTCGACAAGGAGATGCGGATCATTGCGCATGATCTCGCGGTCCTTGCAGGTGCCCGGCTCTGACTCGTCGGCGTTGACGACGAGATAGGAGGGGCGCGCCGGGTCAGGCTTGGGCATGAAGGACCATTTCAGGCCCGTAGGGAAGCCCGCGCCGCCGCGGCCGCGCAGCCCGGAAGCCTTCATCTCGCTGATGATCCAGTCCTTGCCCTTTTCGAGCAGGCCCTTTGTGCCATCCCACGCGCCGCGCGCCATCGCGCCCTTCAGGCCGCGATCACCGTAGCCGTAAAGGTTCGTGAAGATCCTGTCTTTGTCCTGCAGCATGGTGGCCTCAGTCCTGATTCTTCGCGGAGCCGGGGCCGCTCACGCCATCAACGCCATAAAGGCTCGTCAGCGAGGTAAGGCCGCCAGCGGGCTCGGAAGTGATGCGGCCCGTCTGCGAACCCTTTCGCACCGGACGGCCCGCCGCCATATCGTCAAGCAGCTTGGCGAAATTCTCGGGCGTCAGATCCTCGTAATAGTCATCGTTGATCTGCACCATGGGCGCGTTGCAGCAGGCGCCGAGACATTCGACTTCGAGCCATGAGAACTTGCCATCGGCGCGAACCTCACGCTGGGGGCCGATCTTCTCCTCGCAGACCTTCTTGATGTCCTCAGCGCCGCGCAGCATGCAGGGCGTCGTGCCGCAAAGCTGGACGAAGTGCTTGCCGACCGGGGCGAGATTGAACATCGAATAGAAGGTCGCGATCTCGAGCACGCGGATGTAGGGCATGTCGAGCATCTCGGCGACCTTCTCGATCGCAGGACGCGGCAGCCAGTAATCGTGCTGGGCCTGCGCCCTCCACAACAACGAAATCACCGCCGAGGCCTGACGGCCCTTCGGATATTTGGCGATCTGCGCGTCGCACCACGCCCGGTTCTCAGGCGTGAAGTCGAAGCTCGCGGGTTGCTCTTCAGCGAGTCTGCGTACCGTCATTGTGGGACATTCCCGGAACCGGCGCGCTGGGCTGCGACCAGCAGCGCGAAAAGAATGAAGGGGCCGCCGACAAGCGAATGCCAGAGCAGCAATTGCATGCCCTCCTCGGAGGCCCAGAACATGGGCCTGCCAGCGAGCAGATCGAACAAAATCCGGCTGGCGACCATCAAGACGGCCGTCATGACCAGAAAAACGACCAACTGACGCAGGCGGGCCCCAAGGTTCATCGATCGACCTCGCCGAAGACGATGTCGATGGAGCCGAGGATGGCCGAGACGTCCGCAAGCATGTGCTTGCGGCACAGGAAGTCCATGGCCTGAAGATGGGCGAAGCCCGGCGCGCGGATCTTGCAGCGATAGGGCTTATCCGTGCCGTCAGACACCAAGTAGACGCCAAACTCGCCCTTGGGCGCTTCAACCGCCGCATAGACTTCGCCTGCTGGCGTCTTGAAGCCTTCGGTGTAGAGCTTGAAGTGATGGATCAGGGCTTCCATCGAGCGCTTCATTTCGGCGCGGCTCGGAGGAACGACCTTGCCCTGCGTGGACGAAACCGCGCCCACGCGCTCGGTCGACATCAGCCGCTCGACGCACTGCTTCATGATGCGCACTGACTGGCGCATCTCTTCCATGCGCACCACCTGACGCGCATAGCAGTCGCCGTGCTTGCCGACGGGAATGTCGAAGTCCAGTTCCTCGTAGCACTCATAGGGCTGCGCACGACGCAGATCCCACGCCGCGCCCGAACCACGCAGCACAGGGCCAGAGAAGCCAAGCGCCCAGCACTGCTCCAGCGTCACGATGCCGATGTCGACGTTACGCTGCTTGAAGATGCGGTTCTCGATGAAGAGGTCTTCGAGATCGTCGCAGACTTTCAGGAAAGGATCGCACCAGGCGCCGATGTCGGCCACCAGCTTCTCGGGAAGATCCTGATGCACGCCGCCGGGGCGGAAATAGTTCGCGTGCATGCGGGCGCCACAAGCGCGCTCGTAGAAGACCATCAGCTTCTCGCGCTCCTCGAAGCCCCACAGCGGCGGGGTCAGAGCGCCAACGTCCATGGCCTGCGTGGTGACGTTGAGCAGATGCGAGAGAATGCGGCCGATTTCGGAATAGAGCACGCGGATCAGCTGGCCGCGCTTGGGCACTTCCATGCCAAGCAGCTTCTCAATGCCAAGACAGAAGGCGTGCTCCTGATTCATCGGCGCGCAATAGTCGAGCCGGTCGAAATAAGGAACGTTCTGCTGATAGGTGCGCGCTTCCATCAGCTTTTCGGTGCCGCGATGCAGCAGGCCGATATGCGGATCGACGCGCTCGACCACTTCGCCATCGAGCTCCAGCACGAGACGCAGCAC
>CANGOK010000043.1 GCA_947455285.1 Beijerinckiaceae bacterium
CGTGGAGGTGGAGGCGGGCCAGTCCATGCTCGCTGCGCTTGAAGAAGCGGGTGTTGGCGTCGTGTCGGACTGCAGGCGCGGCGAATGCGGGCTCTGTGTGGTCGACATCGTCTCCTTCACCGGAACCGTAGATCATCGCGACGTCTTTTTCAGCAAGGCGCAGCATGCCGAGAACAAGAAGCTCTGCGTCTGCGTCTCGCGTGTTTCAGGCGGCGAGATCACCATCGACGCATCTTATCGCTGCGACGAGCCTTTGCGGTCGGGACCGGAAATCAAACGGGCTGTTTCGGCCTGACTCTCTCGCCTTCGAAGACGATCTGATCGCCATGACGTAGCGCTGTGGCCCTGTCAGCCTCAGTACGCACGGTCCATATGGTCACGGGCATGCCAATGCCGGCGCGGCATAGATGCGGCACGGCATTGGGCAGATCGCGCAGGCTGTAGGAGAGGAATTCCGGGCGGGTTTCTTCGAAATGCAGGAATTGCGAGAGCGCGTGCTTTTCCGCTGCGCCAAGATGCGACCATTCGCAGTCCGCTTCGTCGTAATCGGCCTGCGCCACCATGCCCAAGGGGACATGGTCGATGCTGAGGGCTGTTTGATGGTGGCGTAGATGCGCCATCACAAGCGGGTCGAAGCTCTCGATGCAGATCGGTCCGCCATAACCGCCAGCGCAGGCGGCGACGCGTTCTGCTAGCCGCATATCGCCATCAAAGCGGCTCTTGATTTCGCAGACGAGGGGCGTCGCGCCGCCGATCAGGCTCAGGAAGTCCGGCAGGGTGGCGATGGCGTCGCCGCGGCCGCCTTTCAGCCTGATGCTCCGCAATTCCTTCGTGGTGAAGGCTTCCACGCGCCCGCTATGGGCCGTCAGCCGTTCCAGCGTGAAATCGTGAAAGACTATGGCTTCACCGTCTTTCGACAGTTGCACGTCGCATTCAATGGCGCATCCAAGGGCGATGGCGGCGCGGGCTGCTGAGGGCGAATTTTCTATGAGCGGCCCGACGCCGCAATCATGCAGGCCCCGATGGGCTATGGGGCGCTCGGTCAGCCAGGCGGGCGCCATCGTCATTCGAATTCGATCATTGCTTCGATCTCGACCGCGGCGTCGAGCGGAAGCTCCGAAACGCCGACGGTCGTGCGCGCATGGCGTCCATGATCGCCGAAGACCTGCACCATGAGGTCGGACGCGCCGTTCATCACAGCCGGCAGCGCGATGAAGCCGGGCGTGGCGTTGATGAAGCCGCCGAGGCGCACCACGCGCCTCACCCGCTCCAGATCGCCAAGGGCCACCTGCGCCTGCGCCAGCACATTGATCGCCGCCAGCCGCGCCGCCTGCTGGCCTGCTTCGTTGAACACATCCTTGCCCAGCTTGCCCTTGAAGGCGTCGGGCAGCTTGCCGTTTTCGAGCGGCAACTGGCCGGAGATGATGAGCAGCGATCCCGTCCGCACGAAGGGGACATAATTGGCGATCGGCGCCACGGCGGCGGGCAATTCAATGCCCAGCTCCCGTAGTCGCGCTTCGATGGATTTGGCGCCCGGCATGATGTGTCTCCAGCTGGCAGGTCTCTTGCAGGAATATCTTGCCTGCGAGTTTGAATGGTTGCAGCCTGTTCGCCAAATCGTATTTTCGCCACGGGGAGCGGGCATAGACCCCCTTGGTCAAGCATACAACCGGAGCCGTGCTTTGATGATACGCCGTAAGACGATCTCCCTGGGGCTCGCGCCCGCGCTCACCACGGGCTTTCTCGCGCTTGGCGGCGCGACGCAGGTCCTCGCCGCCCAGTCTGGCCCAGCCTTCATCGCCCATCGTGCGGTTTATGACCTCAGCCTTGGCAAGGTGATTGGCGGCGTGGCGCCTTCCTCAGCGCGCGGGCGCATCGTTTACGAGTTCAGCGGCTCGCCATGCGAGGGCTACGTCACCAATTTCCGTCAGATCACCGAATTGCAGTCGGACGAGAGCGGATCTCGCACCTCCGATATGCGCTCCACCACCTTCGAGGAGGGCGATGGTTCGGGGTTCCGCTTCAAGACCGATAGCTATACGGACGGCAAGCTCGTCGAGAGCGTCGACGGCAAGGCCAGCAAGTCGGCCGATGGAGGCCTGTCCGTCGCGCTGACCAAGCCGACGCGCGTGAAGTCCGACTTCGAGCCTGGCCCCATCTTCCCCACCGCGCAGATGATGCAGATGGTGGATGTCGCCCGCCGGGGGGGCAAGACTGATGAGGTCAAGATCTATGACGGTTCTGACGGGGGCATGAAGCTTTTCGACACCTTGAGCGTCATTGGTCGCGAAGCCGCCGCGCCGCCCTCTGATCCGCTTACCGCCGATGCGCCGGGCCTCAAGGGCGTGCGCCGCTGGCCGGTGACGGTGAGCTATTTCGACGGGGGAAAGAAGGACGGCGAGCCGAATTACGTTCTGGCCTTCGACCTCTACGAGAACGGCGTCTCAGGCGCGCTCAACATCAACTATGGCAATTATGTTCTGAGCGGCAAGATGAGCAAGTTCGAGCTTCTGCCGCAGAAGGCTTGCACGAAATAATCTCAGCGAGGCTTGCGCGGCGGGCCGAAGGCGATGCCCTTCACCACCGCTGCGCCGCCAAACTTCGCCCTGAGCGAATCCACCGCAGCCTCTGTCGCCTTGTCGCGGGCCGCGCGCGTGTCCACGAGATCGCCGTGATCTGCGTCGGCGGCGTCGCATAGATCGCTCAGCCCCACCCCGATCAGGCGGAAGCGTTCGCCCGTCGCCTCTTTCATAAGCAAATCCCGCGCGGCCTCGAAAATGCGGCCGGCGAGCTGCGTGGGCTGCGGTAGGGCGCGGGCGCGGGTGCGCAGGCGAAAGTCGTGGCTTTTCAACTTCAAGGTGACGGTGCGCCCCGCGATTTCGCCCTTCTTGAGCCGCGCCGAGACCTTTTCGCTTAAAAGGAACAGGGTGCGGGTCAGGACTTCGGGATCGGAAATGTCGTCATCGAAGGTCGTTTCAGCCGAGGCGCTTTTCGCCTCACGTTCGGGCTCCACCACGCGATCATCGAGGCCCCGCGCCAGACGCCACAGCCGCCCGCCCTCCGCGCCATAACGCCGGAAGAGATCGGTCTGCTCGGCGCGTTGCAGGTCGCCGATGGTGAGATAACCGTCCTGCCGCAGGCGCTCCTCGGCCACCTTGCCGACGCCCCAGATGGCGCCGACGGATTTGGGCGCAAGAAGCTCCATCGTCTCCGCCCGGCCAATCACCGCAAAGCCTCTGGGCTTGTCGAGGTCGGAGGCCATCTTCGCCAGAAACTTGCAATAACTCAGGCCGACCGAAACCGAGATGCCCACTTCCGTCTCGATTCGTTTAGCGAAGCGCGCCAGCGTGACGGCGGGCGAGGCGCCGTGGAGACGGTCAGTGCCGGAAAGGTCGAGGAAGGCTTCGTCGATGGAGAGCGGCTCCACCAGCGGCGTCAGCTCATGCATCATGGCTCGCACCTGCCGCCCGACCTCGCCATATTTCGTCATGTTCGGCGGGATCACCACCGCGTCCGGACAAAGGCTCAAGGCCTTGAACATGGGCATGGCCGAGCGCACGCCGCTGATGCGCGCGATATAGCAGCAGGTCGAAACCACGCCCCGCTTGCCGCCGCCGATGATCACCGCCTTGTCGCGCAGGCTCGGATCGTCGCGCTTTTCGACTGCGGCATAGAAGGCGTCGCAATCTATATGGGCGATCTGCAATTCATGTAGTTCGGCATGGGCGAGCAGGCGAGGGGAGCCGCAGGCCTTGCAGCGGCGCTGATCCCCCGCCGCAGGGGCGAGGCAGTCCCGGCAGATGCCTTGTTTCACGCGCCCCAGTCCGGCGATGGCCCGGCGAGGGTCTGGCGGGCCTTCTCGACGTCGGCGGGGTTGTGTCCTCCATTAGCGGCGAAGGCCAGCAGCAGGCTTTCATCCCCCGCCAGATGGTCGAGCACGGCGACGAGGAAGGAGGGCTGGGCGGCGACCTGCCGCAAATTGGCGGGATCGATGCCCGTCAGGCTCAGAAACGGCTCCAGCCGCTCTATATCCGAGGCAAGAAATCCCAGAGCCTCAATGGCGAGGGTCTGCGCCCAGTCTTTCGCCCTGTCATCGCGGCTGGAACGCATCAGGAAAGCCTCCGGGATTCTCTTTTCGTCAAGGAAGGTCTGTTAGACAGCCTATGGAGAGGACCCGCAGGGTCCGCGCGTCGATTGGATGCAGGATGACCAAGACCGTTCTAATCGTGGAAGACAACGAGCTCAACATGAAGCTCTTCAATGATCTTCTCGAGGCGCATGGCTATGTGACCGTTCAGACCCGCAATGGGATGGAGGCAATTGAGTTGGCGCGCCTGCATCGCCCCGATCTCATCCTCATGGACATCCAATTGCCCGAAGTTTCAGGCCTTCAGGTGACCCAGTGGATCAAGAGCGACGAGGAACTGAAACATATTCCGGTCATCGCCATCACCGCTTTCGCCATGAAGGGCGATGAGGAGAAGATCCGGCAGGGGGGCTGCGAGGCCTATTTGTCCAAGCCGATTTCCGTCGTGAAATTCCTCGAAACCGTCAAAAGTTACCTCGGTGACCGCTAAAACGCGCCATTAACCCCTTTTTGGCGCGCAATTAACCGCAAACGTTTAGGTAAACAGTGAATGGCGGGGCGCATTTGCGTTTCCACGATTGCAATTGTGCGCGCTGCCTGTAGCCTCTGGGGCGTTGGATGCCGGAAGGGTCCGTGCAACTTCCAATACCCTGCGGAGTGCTCAGGTCCGCCGCATCTCCTGGGTCCGTGGGGTTGGCTGGTCGGCAGAGGCGGGAGTGGCCTCCTTTAAGCGCCCCTGTCGACCGGCCACCTAAATCAAATCTTTGATCTAAAACGAAAAAAGGCGCTCCGCTGGGAGCGCCTCTTTCGTTTGGAAGAAGATCAAGCTTACTTGATCTTGGTTTCCTTGAACTCGACGTGCTTGCGCGCGACGGGGTCGTACTTCTTCATGGCGAACTTCTCGGTCTTCGTGCGAGCGTTCTTGGACGTCACGTAGAAGTAGCCGGTGTCGGCGGTCGAGAGCAGCTTGATCTTGATGTTGGCGGCCTTGGCCATGGTCGTCGTCCCGAGTAGGCCCCATCGGGGGCGCAGATGAAGAAAGCGGCGTAAACAGCAAAAGCCGCAAGCGACCC
Source organism: Beijerinckiaceae bacterium (assembly GCA_947455285.1). Classification (GTDB taxonomy): domain Bacteria; phylum Pseudomonadota; class Alphaproteobacteria; order Rhizobiales; family Beijerinckiaceae; genus Terripilifer. The sequence goes on from CANGOK010000043.1 coordinate 5,161, forward strand.
CGCCCCGGCTGGTTAGGCCGCACCATACGGATGGGGCGGCGTAAGTCAAGATCATCAGGCTTCAGTGCGAAACCAGCCCTTACGTCCCGTGCGATAGACCGGGATGGGGAGATAACGGCTCATGCCCCGTTCGAGCCGGAATTCCAGCTCCTTGATGACCACGGTGGTGATCAGCGGCATGGGCAGGGCGCGCGCCTCGTCGATCGTGACCCAGACGAGCTCCACCAATTCGCTGTCTTCGCCCACGACGCCATCCAGTTTTGCGGCGATTCCCGAGGCGTCGGCGGTGAAGAAAAAGGTGTCGAACCGCCGCTTCATGCGCGGAGGCGTGACGGCTCGGGCGATGAAATGAAGGTCTTCGAGGTTGGGATAGAGCCCGTGGGCGGCGAAACCGCTCCAGGCGCCGGGGGGCGGATCTTCTGGCGCGCCATAATCGGCGACGCCTAGCGCCAACCCGGTTTCCTCGAAGGTCTCGCGAATCGCCGCCAGCGCCAGCGCCCGCGCCGTCGCGGGGGAGGGACGGTCGAGGCAGGCCATCATCTTCGCTTCGGTAACCGGGTCGAGCGCGCCGGAAATGGCCATTTGGCGGTCGCCGGGCTCAAGGCCCCCGCCGGGGAAGACGAAAACGCCGGGCATGAAGGCGTGGCCTCCATGTCGCTTGCCCATGAGCAGGCGCACCTTCGCGCCGCTTTGGTCGAGCAGTATCAAGGTGGAGGCTTTGCGTGGCCGCTCCTTGTTTGGCGGCTGCGACATGATCCTGGTCCACATCCCCTCGTTCAGGACAGCGGCGAGATCCTGCTCAGGCGTAAGCTCCGTCACGGTCGGGCTCAGGTCGGGCTTGGGGCGGGAATGGGCAGGGTCGGGTCCGCGGCTGGCGCGCCAAAGCCATGCATCCGCAGCGACCATTGCCAGCCGACCAGCGCGCCCTTCATTCGAGGCAGCAACCAGAGGCAGAGGATCAGCGTCAGAAGCGCCCAACCCGTGCCCTGAAGCCAGTCCGGCACGCCAAAGTCACGCTCTTCCATAAACAGGATGCCCGCGCCGATGATATGGCCGACCACAAAGATGGTCATATAGGGGGGCGCATCGTCGGCGCGCTGGTGATGCAGTTCTTCACCGCAGCCGGGGCAGGCGTCGGAAACCTTCAGATAGGCGCGGAACATCCGGCCTTCGCCGCAATGTGGGCATTTGCCCATAAAGCCGCGCTTGACCGCGAGCCACTTGTCCCGGGGGGCGCCTGTCTGCGATTGCGTCGTCATTTGCGCTTCCGTTTCGCCTTGTCACCGAACGAGGCCTTCTTACCACGTCCTGCTGCGTTTTTGTGCGCTTTGGTGTCGCGGTGCTTGGTTTTCCGCGTTTTCAGCGCGGCCGCCCCCGCTGCGCGCCGGTTGCGGCCCTCGCTGAGCAGTTCGAAACGCATGGCGCCGGCGAAGGGCGAGACCTCTACAAGCCGCACCTCCACCGTATCGCCAAGGCGGTGCATCTCGCCGGTGCGGCTGCCGATCAGCGCGTGCAGGGTCTCGTCGTAGCGGAAGTAATCGGCGCCAAGGGTTGCGGCGGGGATGAAACCGTCGGCGCCTGTCTCCGACAGTTTCACGAACAAGCCGACCTTGGTCACGCCACCAATTCGGGCCTGAAAGGTCGCGCCGATCCGGTCGGCGAGATGGGTCGCGATGAGTCGGTCGACAGTCTCACGTTCCGCCGCCATGGCGCGGCGCTCGGCCACCGAAATGCGCTCGGCGATCTCTGCGAGTTGGTCCGGCGTCATGTCGGGCATGCCGTCAGGGCCGAGGTCGAGGGCGCGGATCAGGGCGCGATGAACGATCAGGTCCGCATAGCGGCGGATGGGCGAAGTGAAGTGGGCGTAGCGCTTCAGATGCAAGCCGAAATGGCCGTAATTCTCCGAAGTATATTCGGCCTGCGCCTGCGAGCGCAGCACGATCTCATTCACCACATGCATGTGCTCGGTGTCGCGCACGCGGTCGAGGATGCGGTTGAAGTGATGCGGACGCATGGCCTCGCCCTTGGCGAGCTTGATGCCGATGGTGGAGAGAAATTCCGCCAGCGCGTTGATCTTCTCCTGCGTCGGCTCATCATGCGCGCGGTAGATCAACTGCTGCTGCTTGCGCTCCAGCGTCTCAGCGGCGGCCACATTGGCGAGGATCATGAATTCCTCGATCAGTTTGTGGGCGTCGAGGCGCGGCGGCACGATGACGCGATCCACTGAACCGTCGGGCTTCAGCAATATCTTGCGCTCGGGCAGGTCAAGGTCGAGGGGTGAGCGTTGCTCGCGTTCGAGCTTCAGCGCCCCGTATGCCGTCCACAGAGAGCGTAGCACGCTTTCAAGGATCGGCAGGGTCACTTCATCAGTATGACCATCGATGGCGGCCTGCGCCTGCGCATAGGCGAGTTTGGCGGCCGAGCGCATCATGATGCGATGGAACGTGTGGCTGCGTTTGTAGCCATCCTTGCCTATGACCATGCGCACCGCGAGGGCGGGCCGATCCACGAGCGGCTTCAGCGAACAAAGGTCATTTGAAATGCGCTCGGGCAGCATGGGCACGACGCGGTCGGGGAAATAGACCGAGTTGCCGCGATCGAGCGCCTCGCGATCAAGCGGGCGATTTGGGCGCACATAGGCCGCCACATCCGCGATGGCTACAGTGATGATGAAACCGCCTTCGTTGGTGGGGTCAGCATCGGGCTCAGCGTGCACCGCGTCGTCGTGGTCCTTGGCGTCGGCGGGGTCGATGGTGATGAGCGGCAGGGCGCGCCAGTCCTCGCGCAGATCCATCGTGGCTTCACGCGCGCTTTCGGCCTCCGCGATGGTGTCTGAACGGAATTCATGGGGGATGCTATGAGTGTGGATGGCGATCAGGCTGATGGCCTTTTCGCTCTTCACCGAGCCAAGCTTCTCGCGCACCTTCGCAACGGGCAGGCCGAAGCGTCTTTCGCGCTGCAGATCGACCGCGACGAGATCACCATCAAGGGCGTCGCCTTCGTATCCCGGCGGAATTTCAAGTTCGCTTGGCTGGCCCTTCTTGGCGATGGGGATCAGGCGCCCGCCGCCATCCGGCAGGGCGCGAAACACGCCCAGGACCTGTGTGCGCGCCTTGGAGACAAGCTTGAGCACGCGCCCCGTATACGGCGGCGCGCCGCGTTCGACGTGGCGCACCGGCTCGACGCGCAAAAGGGCGCGATCATTGAGGCCGGGGATTGGTTCGCCGGGACGCGGCTTGCGGGGGACGCGTACGAGGATGCGCGGGGCGGGGCCATATTCCACCGTGTCCCACTCAACCGGCTCGGCGATGAGGTCGCCATCCCGGTCGCGGGTCGTGACATCGGCTAGCACGACGTCGGGCAGGGCGCCCGCCTTGCGGAGGGTGCGCCCGCGACGCTCGACCGCGCCTTCGGATTCCAGCTCTTTCAGGATTCGCTTGAGGTCGATCCGATCCGAGCCGGTGATGCCGAAAGCGCGAGCGATCTCGCGTTTGCCGATCTTCGCGGGAATGGCGCCGGCGCTCGCCTCGGCGGCGGCGCGTTCGCGCGCAATGAAGGCAAGGATCTCCTCACGTGAGGGGAGGGATTTTGGGGCCGCGGTGGTCCGAGGCTTGGGAGATAGGGGCTTTTTGGACAATCGCGTTTCCACGCCGAGGGGGAGATTCGCCCTCGACGTTACACCATGTGGCCACGGAGTCCCGGATTTTCCAGAACGCCGCGCCGTCAGGCCTTCTTTGCGGCCACCTTCTTCTTCGCTGCGCTCTTCTTGGCTGCGCTCTTTTTCGCCGCAGCCTTGGCGGGCGCCTTGCGGGCGGCGGCCTTTGCCTTGGGGGCGTCGTCAAGATCGAAGGGCGCCTCGTCCGAGTCCTCGATGACCTTCGCGGCCTTGCCGGCAGGCTTCTTCGCCGCACCCTTCTTGGGAGCCTTACGGGTCAGTTTCTTGTCCGGCCCGCCCTTATCGTCGATCCAGCCTATAGCGTCCTGAAGGGTCACGCTGTCGATTGGCGTGCCCTTCGGAATTGTTGCGTTGACCTTGCCGTGGCTGACATAGGCGCCATAGCGGCCATCGCGTAGGGAGATCGCACCGCCCAATGGATGGTCGCCCAGCACCTTGCCGCCAGTCGGCGGCTTGGCCGCCAGAAGCGCGACGGCTTCCGCGAGGGTCAGGCTCTCAGGATCTGTCCCCTTGGGGATCGTGGCGTTGGTCTTCCCGTGATTGACATAAGAGCCAAACCGACCGGCCTTCACGCTCACCGGGCCGCCATCGGGATGGTCGCCCAGAGGCCGTCCCGGACCGCTTGCGCCAAAGCGCCCGCCGCCCTGTTCCTTGGTGACGATGAGATCGATGGCCCGGTTGGCGCCGATGGTGAGAATGTCATCGTCGCGGGTGAGGCTGGCGTAGGTCTTAGCGTGCTGCACATAGGGACCAAAGCGCCCGATGCCAGCCACAATGGGTTCCTTGGTGTCGGGATGGCGCGCCACTTCGCGCGGCAGCGAGAGCAGGGCGATGGCCTGTTCAAGCGTGATCTCGCCCGCCTTCATGCCGCGCGGAATGGAGGAGCGTTTCGGCTTTTCGCCTTCGCCGATCTGCAGATAAGGCCCGAAGCGTCCGTCACGGGAGGTGATCTCCTCGCCCGTCGCCGGATCTTCGCCGATGACGCGTACGCCCGGCCGGTCCCCTTCGGCGCCTGCCGCCTCGCCAGTGGCGGATTGAGCGAGCGTGCGGGTGAACTTGCATTCTGGGTAGTTGGAGCAGCCTATGAAGGCGCCGAACTTTCCGAGCTTCAGCGACAGTTGCCCGGCGCCGCAGGAGGGGCATCCGCGCGGGTCGGAGCCATCTTCCTTCGCAGGGAAGATATGGGAGCCCAGCACTTCGTTCAGGCTGTCGAGAACCTGCGTGGTGCGAAGGTCTTTGGTGCCTTCCACCGCCGCAAAAAAGTCGCGCCAGAAGTCGCGAAGCAGTTCTTTCCAGTCTTTCTCGTGATTGGAGACTTCGTCGAGCTTCTCTTCGAGATCCGCAGTGAAGTTATATTCCACATAGCGGGTGAAGAAGCTTTCGAGGAACGCCGTCAGCAACCGGCCCTTGTCCTCGGGAACGAGGCGCTTCTTGTCGATGCGGACATAGTCGCGCTCGCGCAGCACGGCGAGGGTGGAGGCGTAGGTTGATGGGCGTCCGATCCCCAGCTCCTCCATGCGCTTCACAAGCGTAGCTTCGGTATAGCGCGGCGGCGGTTCGGTGAAATGCTGGACGGCCTCGATCTTGTCCTTCGTCAGGACTTCGCCCTGCTTCATGGGCGGCAGACGACCGCCTTCTTCATCATCCTCGTCGTCCTTGCCTTCCTGATAGAGTTTCAGGAAGCCGTCGAACCGGACGACCTGTCCGGTGGCGCGCAGGTCGATCTTGCGAATGCTGGACGGCGCGGCGACATCAGCCACGATCTCGACCGTGGTGCGCTCAAGCTCGGCGGATTCCATCTGACTGGCGACGGTGCGGGTCCAGATGAGCTCGTAGAGGGCGAGCTGGTCGCCTTCGAGATATTTCGCCATCTGCTTCGGCAGCCTCGCCGCATCGGTCGGGCGCACGGCCTCGTGGGCTTCCTGCGCGTTTTTCTGCTTCGAGCTGTAGCGACGCGGCGCCTGAGGCACATAGTTGTCGCCATATTGCTGGGCGATGACGCTGCGCGCGGCTGTGACAGCCTCTGGCGCCATGTCGACGCCGTCCGTACGCATATAAGTAATGAGGCCGACCGTCTCGCCGCCGAGATTTATGCCTTCATAAAGTCGCTGGGCGATCTGCATGGTGCGGGCGGGAGCGAAGCCGAGTTTGCGCGAGGCTTCCTGCTGCAGGGTCGAGGTGGTGAAGGGCGGCGAGGGGTGACGCTTGGCGGGCTTGGCCTCGACCGAAGCGACCGTGAACTTCGCCTTTTCGAGACCTGCTTCGAAGGCGCGAGCCTCTTGCTCCGTGCCGATGTCGAGACGGCTGATCTTCGTCCCGTCGGCGCCAACGAGACGGGCGATGAAAGGGGCCTTTTGTGAGGTCTGGAGATGAGCCGCGAGCGACCAGTATTCGCGCTTCACGAACTTCTCGATCTCAAGCTCGCGGTCGCAAACCAGACGCAGCGCCACTGACTGAACGCGGCCCGCCGAGCGTGCGCCAGGCAGCTTGCGCCACAGGACCGGGGAAAGGGTGAAGCCCACGAGATAATCGAGGGCGCGGCGGGCGAGATAGGCGTCGACGAGGGCGTCGTCGATCTCGCGCGGGTTCTGCATCGCGTCGAGAATGGCGCTCTTGGTGATCGCGTTGAAGACGACGCGCTCGATCTTCTTGTCCTTGAGAACCTTCTTGCCGCGGAGGATCTCCAGCACATGCCAGGAGATCGCTTCCCCTTCGCGATCAGGGTCGGTCGCCAGAATGACTTTGCTCGCGCCCTTCACTGCGGCGGCGATGGCGGTCATGCGCTTGGAGGCCTTGGGGTCCATCTCCCAACGCATGGCGAAGTCAGCGTCAGGGTCGACCGAGCCATCCTTGGCGGGCAAATCGCGGACATGGCCGAACGAGGCGAAAACCTCATAGTCCTTGCCCAGATACTTGTTGATCGTCTGCGCCTTGGCAGGAGATTCAACGATGACGACATTCATTCCGGTGCGCCTTTTCAGACGCCATCCCGGCACGAGTCAGAAGGTTTAAACGGGGGGTTCGCAGGGTCTGCGAGGCCGTCCTTTTGGCTCGGCGAGGGTGGCTAAAACGGCCGGGAACATGGGGTAGGGCCGGTCGGCTGTCAAATCGGGGGCGCTGGCGATGGCCACCCATCTCTTAGATGGGGCGCTGTGGACAACGCATTCCGGCGCATCGAAAAAGCGGCTGATAACATGAGCTTTGCAAATATGCTGGGCCTGGCGAAATGCACGCGCTTGACGTCGGCCCTCCCGACTGGTCTGCCCTTTCGAAAGGGGCTACCGGACCGATCCCGTCTGTGGGACGTTGCCGTTCGTAGTTCCGATCACTGGTCCCGATGGCGCCTATTCCATCTCAAAAGTTCGACCGCCTGTTTCCCGTCTGGATGCGCGCCTTCGTGCGCGCTCGCGAAGTCGGGCTTGTGGTCGTGGCCGCTTTCGTGGGGGCCATGTCGGGCATTTTGGTGTCAGCCTTGTCCATGGCGTCGCAGCTCGCGCATGAACTGCTTTTCGACCTCGACCGGGGGCATCATCTTTCCATCGCGACGAACCTTGACTGGCGGCGGGTGGTGGCCGGGCCTGTCCTCGGGGCGCTGGCGCTGGGGGCGCTCACGCTCTGGGCGGGCAAGCGGTTCAACGGAAGGATGGCCGACGCCATTGAGGCCAATGCGCTCAATGGCGGGCGCCTGTCCATGGGCGGCAGCCTCTACATCACGCTCCAGACCTTTATATCTAACGCCTGCGGTTCTTCGGTGGGGCTGGAGGCGGCCTATACGCAGATCTGTTCGGCGGTCTCCTCGCGGCTTGGAAGAGGGCTGGCGGCGCGGCGCAGCGATATGCGGCTGCTTGTCGGCTGCGGCGCGGCGGGCGCCATCGCGGCGGCTTTTGGGGCGCCGCTGGCGGGGGCTTTCTACGCTTTCGAAGTGGTGCTGGGCGCCTATAGCGTGGGCTCGCTGGTTCCTGTGGCGGCGAGCGCCATCATGGCTACGCTGATCTCCAAACCCATCGTTGGCCATGACCTGCTGATTGTGCCGGGGCCGGTGTCGCCCATTCAGGGCGTCGGTTTCATTCATCTGTTGGTGCTGGCCGCCTTCATGGGGTTGGCTGGCATCGTGCTGATGCGGGGCGTGGCGACTTTTGACGCGCTCTTCAACCGTAGCCGCTTCCCCGCCGCCTTCCGGCCTGTGCTGGGCGGGGTGCTGGTCGGGGCCATGGCGGTGGTGAGCCCGCAGGTCATGGGCTCGGGCCATGGCGCGCTGCAGGCCAATCTCCTCCATTCCGTGCCGCTTGGCCTGCTTCTGGGGTTGGCGCTGCTGAAATGCCTCGCCTCGGCGGTGTCGCTGGGGGCGGGTTATCGCGGCGGCCTCTTTTTCGCCTCGCTGCTGATCGGCAGCATGTTCGGGCGCTTCTATGGCGAGGGCGTCGCGCTCTGGATGGACCTGTCGCTTTCCCCCGGCGCGGCGGCGGTGGCAGGCATGGCGGCCTTTGCAACGGGCGTGCTTGGCTCGCCCGTCACCATGACCGTGCTGGCGCTGGAGATGACCGGCGACTTCGATGTGACGGCGGCCTGCTTCCTCGCCTGCGCCATTTCATCCCTCATCGTGCGCACGGGCTTTGGCTATTCCTTCGCGACCTGGCGCTTTCACTTGCGCGGAGAGACCATCCGCGGCCCTGCGGACATCGGCTGGCTGCGGGACCTGACGGTTGCCCGGCTGATGCGCAAGGATGCGCGCACCTTGCCCCATGACGTGGCGATCGAAGCGGCGCGGCAGCTTTTTCCGCCGGGCGGGGAACGCCAGTTCTTCCTTCTGGACAAGGATGGCCGCTATGCGGGGACCGTGCTGACCGCCGACCTCCATACCGCCCTTGAAAAAGCCGAGGCCCCCGTGGCGGCGCTGGCCCTGCCGGACGGGGCCTTGCTGCTGCCTCAGATGACCATCCGCGAGGCCATCGACATTTTCGAGAAAACTGAAACCGACGTTCTGCCGGTCGTCGACAGCGCCGAGAGCGGGCATGTTCTGGGCCTGCTGACCGAGGCCCACACGCTCCGGCGCTATGGCGAGGAGCTGGAGCGGCGGCACAGGGCGATCACCCGCAGCTGAACGCGGCTGGGGACGCGCGCCTCCGCCGCCTTGCGTCATGTCGCCCGGCGGCCCTATAGGATGCGCTTCATGGCAGACACACGCTCCCCCATCCTGTTTCCGCACCGCCATCTCCTCGGCATCGAGGCCCTGTCGGCTCCTGACATCCTGCATCTGCTCGACATGGCGGATGAGGCGGTCGCCCTGTCGCGTCAGGTGGAGAAGAAGCGTTCCATTCTGCGCGGGCGCACCCAGATCAATCTCTTCTTCGAGAACTCCACCCGCACCCAGGCCTCCTTCGAGATCGCCGGCAAGCGGTTGGGCGCGGACGTCATGAACATGTCTGTCGCGACCTCGAGCGTGAAGAAGGGCGAGACGCTGATCGACACGGCGGTGACCCTCAACGCCATGCGCCCCGACATCATCATCGTCCGTCATCAGGAATCCGGCGCGGTCGATCTGCTCGCCCGCAAGGTCGACTGCTCCGTGGTGAACGCCGGCGATGGCTCTCATGAACATCCCACCCAAGCGCTGCTCGACGCGCTGACCATCCGCCGCAACAAGGGCCGGATCGAGGGGCTGACCGTCGCCATCTGCGGCGATGTCGCTCATTCTCGCGTGGCCCGCTCCAACATGCTGCTGCTCGCCAAACTTGGGGCCCGTGTGCGCGTCGTCGCGCCCTCGACGCTGCTGCCTGCGGGCATCGACCGACTTGGGGTCGAGGTTCACCGCAACATGCGTGATGGCCTGAAGGATGCGGACATTGTCATGATGCTGCGGCTGCAGCTCGAGCGCATGAGCGGCGCCTTCGTGCCGAGCCTGCGCGAATATGCGCGCTTCTATGGCCTCGATGAAGAAAAGCTCGCCTATGCGAAGCCCGACGCGCTTGTGATGCATCCCGGCCCCATGAACCGGGGCGTGGAGATCGATACGGCGGTGGCGGATGGGCCGCGTTCGCTGATCACCGAACAGGTCGAGATGGGCGTCGCCGTGCGCATGGCTGTGCTCGAAGCCCTCGCGCAAAATCTGCCGAACTGAGGTCGCGACCATGACCACCAGACCTCTCGCTCTCCTCAACGCCCGCCTGATCGATCCGGCTGCCGGAACGACGACGCAAGGCGGCTTGCTGATCGCCAATGGCGTCATCGCTGACCTAGGCGGCGCCGTCACCAAGGACTCTGCGCCCGCTGGCGCGCAGTTCATCGACTGCGGCGGCGATGTGGTCGCCCCCGGCCTCATCGACATGCGCGCCTTCGTTGGCGAGCCCGGCGCCGAACATCGCGAGACCATGGC
>CANGOK010000044.1 GCA_947455285.1 Beijerinckiaceae bacterium
CGCTTTCCAGCGAGATCGTCCCCATCGAAGGCGTCCGCTTCCTCGGTCGCCTGCCGCAGGAAATGCAGACCGAATACGCCATGCAGGCGTTGGTGGTGGACAACGCCCCGCCCGCCGCGCGGGCGCTGATGGACTATCTGCGCGGCGAGGAAGCGCGGGAGATCATGCGCGGGGTGGGGCTTGAGCCTTGCAGTTGAAAAGACGGTGCTGATGGCGTACCGGTACAGCCTTGCATTCGACCTTAAAATTTCAAATCGGCCGAGCGGCACGCCATGAATTTAATGACCTACAAAGGCTACCAAGCCACCGTCACTTTTGACGAGGGTGCCGATCTTCACCACGGCGAAGTCATGCATTTGCGCGACGTCATCACTTTCCAGAGCAAACGGGAGATCGATCTGCCTGACGCCTTTGCGGAGTCGGTAGCAGACTACCTTCGTTTTTGTGCTGAGCGCGGCGAGGAGCCGCACTCCCCCTGAAAGAAAAAGGCCGCCAACACCTGAGCGCCGACGGCCCCAAAATCCTTCCAATGCCGCCCCACCCTACTCCGCGTCAGGCTGATTGGCAGGCGCCGCCTTCTTGAAGGCCTCTAACTCCATGCAGGCCGCATGAATGCGGCTGATCGTTGGATAGGGCGCCATATCCACGTTGAAGCGGGTGTTGTTGATGACCTGCGGCACGAGGCAGATGTCGGCGAGGCCCGGTTCGTCGCCATGGCAGAACTTGCCCGTTTGAGCCTCGCTGGCGAGACGCGTTTCGAGCGCGCCGAAAGTCTCCGCGACCCAATGGCGGAACCAGCCCGCCGCCGCAGCGTCATCAGCGCCGAAACGGGTCTTGAGGTCTTCCAGCACCCGCAGATTGTTGATCGGGTGGATCTCCAGCGCCACGGCATAGGCGAGCGAACGCACCCGGGCGCGGCCCGCAGCATCCTTCGGCAGGAGCGCGGGGGTGGGCCGCGTCTCCTCGAGATATTCGATGATGGACAGGGACTGGGTCAGCGTCTGGCCGTCAATCTCAAGAGTCGGAACGAGGCCCTGCGGGTTCAGCTTCAGATAATCCGGCGCGCGCTGCTCGCCCTTGCGCAGATGACGGAACGTCTGATCATAGGCGACGCCCTTCAGATTAAGCGCGATCCGCACGCGGAAGGCGGTGGAGGAGCGGAAGTAACCGTGAAGCAAGGCGTCGGACATGGAAGATTCCCTTGATCGATCTCAGCCGCGCAGGCGCGGCAAGAACTGCTTGGCGTTCTGCGTCTCGATGGCGCGGATTTGCTCGTCAGACAAGCCCGCCCCGCGCAAGGCCTTCATATTGGCCTCGGTGGAGACATAGGGATAGTCGGTGCCAAAGACGACTTGCGAGACAGGCACCAGCTTCAGCAAGGCAGCCATAGGCCCGGCGTAGCCCGCGTTCGCGGTGTCGTAATAAAAGCGCTTGAACTCGGCCTCGATGCCGTCGGGCGCGACTTCCTTGCGGTTCTTGATCTGGATGTTGGAGAGCCAGTCGATGCGGCTCGACAGCATGGGGATCGTGCCTCCGCCATGAGACCACAGGAAGGTGATGTCGCGGAATTTCCGCAATGAGCCGCTGAACAGCAGGCTAAGGACGGCGCGGCTGGTGTCGTGAGGCACCTCGATCCACGAATCGCCGATGCCCGGCAGGATGCCAGTGCAGCACGCGGCGGTTGTGGGGTGGAAATAGACCACGGCCTTGCGGCGATTCAGCTCTTCGAAGATCGGCGCGAACTTCGGATCGCCCGGATATTTGTCGAGATAGCTCGTGGAGAGATTGACGCCATCGGCCTTCAACACATCGAAGGCGTACTCAATCTCCTTCAGCGTGCCCTCCACATCGACCATGGAGAGGAAGGCGAAGAGCCCGTAGCGGCCCGGCGACTCGCGCATCATGTCCGCGCCGTAATCGTTGATCTCGCGCACGAACTTGCGCGAGGCCTCGGGCTCCATCTTGAACCACTCGCCGGGGGCGGAAGCCATGGAGAGCATGCCGGTCTTTACACCGTTGCGGTCCATCTCCTCAAGCGCCTTGGCGCGCGACCAGCTGGCGATCAGCGGGCCGGCGAGACCGCCCGACTTCTGGATGCTCGGGGGATAGTAATGGAAATGGGTGTCGATGCGCTCGCGAGTCGCGGGCGGCGCGGCGGGCGCCTGCGCGCTGGCGGTCGCGGGCAGGCTCAAGGCCCCCGCAGCGCCGGCGGCGGCCCCAATGAACGAACGGCGCGAGAGAGGGGCGCAGCAGCCACAGGCCGCAGCATCGGCGTCATGGGCAGCGCTGGCGAAGAAACGAGACATCTGGTCCTCCCGGGACTTTCATTGTGTTCAAAACAGATTGCCGGACAATCCCGCATCCCGCGCCCGAGATCAAGGTCAGGCCCGGAAGGGCTTATCCACGCAGTTGTGAAGAGCGCGCGGCGCGTGTCATAACGGCCCATACGCGCCGCAGCGCAAATCCAATGGAGGAAACAGATGATTCAGGTGAAACGGTTGGGTCACGCCACATTCACAACCCCCGATCTCGAACATCAGCTCGCCTACTGGACGCAGGTCATCGGCCTCAGCGTCGTCGCCCGCGATAAGGACAGCGCGATTCTCGCGACCAAGCTCGGGCAGGAATGCATCGCGCTGGAAAGAGCCACGGAGAAAGGTGAACTGCGCCGCATCGCCTTTCAGGTCGCGCCGGGCTCGGATCTGGGCGAACTCGCCGCCAAATTGCAGGCGGCGGGCGTCAAGAGCGAACGCCGCTCGGGCATCACGCCGGGCGTCAAGGACGCCATCGCCTTCCATGACCCCAAGGGCACGCTGATCGAGGTCTATGCGGATTATGAATTCGCGCCCGACGACGGCTCTGAACAGGGCATCAGCCCGCTGAAATTCGGTCATGTCGCCTATCGCGTGAAGGACGTGCAGAAAATCACGGCCTTCTATTGCGACATTCTCGGCTTCCGCGTTTCGGACTGGATGGGCGATCACTTCTCCTTCCTGCGCTGCGGCGTCGATCACCACACGATCAACTTCACGCGCTATGAGGAAGAGCGGCTGCATCACATCGCCTTCGAACTGCGCGACTGGGGCGAAATCCACAACGCCTGCGATTACCTGACGAAGAAGAACGTGCAGCTCGTGTGGGGTCCGCTGCGCCATGTGGTTGGCCATAACATCGCCGCCTATCATCGCAATCCCGATGAGATCCGCGTGGAGCTCTACGCTGAAATGGATCTCATGAAGGACGAGGAGCTCGGTTATTGGGAGCCCCGCCCCTGGCATGAGGAACGCCCGCTGCGTCCCAAGGTCTGGCCGAAGGATACGCTACGCAGCCAGTGGGGCTTCGGCTCCTTCGGCACATTCCCCGGCTACCCGTAAAAACAATAAAGGGAGGTACGCATGTTCGGTCTGATGAAACGCGCCCTTCTCAGCGGCGCGTTCAGCGTGGCGCTGAACTTTGGCGCGCAGGCTGGCGAAGTGCGGTTGCTCAGCTTTGGCGGAGCGACCAATCTGCCTATCTGGATGGCGCAGGAAAAGGGCTTCATGGAGAAGGAGGGCGTCAAGCTCACCTTCTCGACCACCAATGGCTCGGTCGATCAGATCCGCGATTTTTACGCAGGCAAGGTCGATGTCATCAGCACGGCCTTCGATAACATCGTCGCTTATGCCGAAGGGCAGAGCGACATTCCCCTGCCCGGCCCCTTCGACATGTTCGCCTTCATGGGCGGCCATGGCGGCATGAACACATTGATGGTTCGCCCGGAGATCAAGGGCTATGCCGACATCAAGGGTAAGACGGTCGCCGTCGACGCCTTGAAGTCGGGCTACGGCATCGTGCTCTACCAGATCCTGAAAGATAAGGGCGGGCTTGAATTCGACAAAGACTACAAAGCAATTTCCGTTGGAAATACCGACAAGCGTCTTGAAGCCATGCGCGGCGAAAAGGCGGTGGCGGCGATCATCGGTTCGCCGCAGGACATGGCGGTGGAGCGCGAGGGCTACCGCATGCTCGCCGACGCTGCGCAAGAACTTGGAGCCTATCAGGGCACAGCCTTCGTCACACGCCGCGCCTACGCCAAGGATAAGGAAGCCGATCTCGTGGCTTTCACCCGCGCCATGTCGAAGGCGCAAGACCATGTTTTCGCCAACAAGGCGGACGCCATCGAAGTCCTGAAGAAATACGCAAAGGGCTTGAACGATGCGGAGGCCGAACGCCTCTACAAGCGCCTCATCGGCCCCGGAGGTCTGAACCCGCACGGCGCGATCAACCCCAAGGCGATCGAAACCGTGCTGAAGATCCGCGAGACCTATGGCGAACCCCAGAAGAAAATGGGCCCCATGTCGCGTTATGTGGACACCACCATCTACGACAAGGCGATGGCGGGGAAGTAGATAGAGGCGCACCCATCATTACCCTCCCCCTTGTGGGGAGTGTCGGCACGCATAGCGTGACGGGGTGGGGGGCGTGAGGCGCTGATCATTGGCGCAGTTGCAACGCGCGTGACTAAAGGCCTCACGACCCCCACCCCTTACCCCTCCCCACAAGGGGGAGGGGAACTGCAAGCGTTTCGCAAAGCCAACGCTCCCATCACCTCCTGCGTATGTTCGCCAATCATCGGCGGCGCCTGCATCTGCTCTAAGGGGCGCGCGCCGTCGATGAGAAGCGGACAGGCGACGGAGGTCACCTTACCCATCTGGGGGTGATGCATATCCACCGCCACCCCAAGCGCAAGAACCTGCGGGTCTTCCAACGCCTCCCTCACATTATGGATCGGCGAGAAAGGCACATCGCTTTTTTCCAGCAGCGCCATCCAGTCGCCACGCGGACGCGTGAGGAAACGCGCCGCCAATAAATCCTTCAGCAGATGATAGTGGCCGACGCGCGTCTGGTGCGTGCGGAAACGTTCGTCCTCCAGCAGCTCGGTCGCGCCCAAAGTCTCCACGAGTTCCCGCCAGAATTTTTCCGTCGTCGAGAGATGAATTCCGATCAGTCGGTCATCGGCGCAGCGGAAGGCGAAACATTGCGAGCGCACGATGCGCGAATATTTTGAGCCCACGATCCCCGCCATCGTGTAGTTCGTATAGGCGTCCTGAATGAAGGCCATGGCGCTTTCGAGCATGTTCACCTCTATGCGCCGCCCCTGCCCCGTGCGGCCGCGCTCGACAAGCGCGCCCATGACGCCATAGGCCGCATACATGCCGGTCGCGTTGTCGGCGACAGTCGGACCGAAGGACTCGGGCGCTTCAGGCTCGATGAGGAAGCTCGCGACCCCGCTCAAGGCCTGCCCCACAGTGTCGAAAGCGGGCCTGTCGCGATATGGCCCCTTGGCGCCAAAGCCAGTGATCGAACATTGGATGAGGCGCGGATTGCGTTCGCGCAGCGCATCGGGCGCAAGGCCAAGCTTCTCGATCACGCCGGGGCGGAAATTGTCGATCAGCACATCGGCTGTGTCGATCAGGGCGAGGAGATCAGCGCGTCCTTGCGGCGTCGCCGTATCGATGACGACGCTCTTCTTGTTGCGATTGTAGGCGGCGAACGCAGGCCCATAGGTCGAGCCATGGCCGCGTCGGAAGGGATCGCCCTCGGGCCGCTCGACCTTGATCACCTCGGCGCCAAGATCGGCGAGCATCATCGCGGCGAGCGGGCCGGTGATGAAATTGCCAAGCTCGACGACCCTGATTCCCTGCAGCATGCTTCCTCCCCGAAAGCCCCGACCCTTGCCGTGGATTTTGAATCTCGTATTGCGCTACTTGAGCGACAGCGCACAAGCGCCTACCGTAAGGCTGCGGGCGCGGGGATCACAAGCGCCAAATCGGGGAAACGACCAATGACGTTCGTGGCGCAGACGCTCGCGGTGAATGGGGCGAAGGTTGCTTTCAATCGCGGAGGCGCAGGCGAACCGCTGCTGTTCCTGCATGGCGCCGATGGCCTGACCGAATGGCCCGAAATCCTCGACGATCTCGCGCAGACTTTTGACGTCATCGTTCCCGATCTGCCGGGCTTCGGCCTTTCCGAAGCGCCCGCTTTCGTCGATGACATTTCCGACGTCGCCTATCTTCTTATGGACATGCTGGAGCAGATGAATCTCAGCGGCGTCCGCATCGTCGGCCATTCGCTGGGCGGTTGGGCGGCGCTTGAGATGGCGGTGCGCTCCTGTGAACGCATCCGCTCCATGGCCCTGATCGCTCCGGCAGGCATCCATGTGAAGGGCTCGCCGAAAGCCGACATCTACATGATCGACCCGGATGAACAGGCGCGCCTCGCCTATGCGGACGCCGAGCTTGGCGCTGCGGCGGCTGCGCGCGCGCTCGTCAGCAAGCATCAGAATCAGGCGATCCTCAACCGCATCGCCAGCGCGCGCCTTGGCTGGAACCCGCGCCTCTATAATCCACGCCTCGAACGTTGGCTGCACCGCGTCAATAAGCCCACCATGATCGTTTGGGGCGACACGGATCGCATCATTCCGCCAGTCTATGCAGACGCCTTCAGCGGCTTCATGCCCTCGGCGAAAGTGGTGAAGATCGCCAGCGCAGGCCACCTGCCCCATGTGGAGAAGCGCGCTGAAGTCTGCGCGCTGCTGCGGAATTTCCTCCAGGACTGATCGACGGGCGGAGGGCTAGCGATGAACGTCACCAGCTTCAATCTCATGTCCTATGCCGACATCGACCTTGGCGTGAAGGACAAGTTCCGAAGCGCATGGGTTCTGCTGCCCAACAGCTATTTCGACCCTGTGAAGGGCCACGCCCTCTATAATCGTTATCTCGATGAGCTGGAGCTTGCAGACGAGCTTGGTTTTGACGGCGTGGCGGTGAACGAACACCATCAAACCGCCTATGGCCTCATGCCCTCGCCCGTCGTCACCGCATCGGCCCTTGCGCGACGCACGAAGCGGTGCCGCATCGCCATTCTCGGCAACGCCTTTTGCCTGCGCGAGAACCCTCTAACGCTCGCTGAAGAACACGCGATGATCGACGTCATCACCGGCGGGCGCCTCATTAGCGGCTTCGTGCGCGGCGTCGGCACGGAATATTTTTCGCTCGGCGCAAATCCCGTTCATTCGCTGGAGCGACACAAGGAGGCGGCGGAGCTTGTAGTGCGGGCGTGGACCGAGACCGGCCCCTTCTCTTTCGAGGGAAAGCATTTTCACATCGAATATGTGAACCTCTGGCCCCGCCCTTTCCAGCAGCCGCATCCGCCGATCTGGTGCCCATCGCAGGGCAGTCTTGAAACCATCGAATGGGCGGCCCATCCCGACCGCAAGTTCGTCTATCTGCAGAACTACAGCCCACGCGAATCCGTCGGGCGCTATCTCGACATGTATCGCGACGTCGCCCTGCGCAAATATGGCTACGAGGCCGCCTCCGACCGCATCGGCTGGGGCGCGCCGGTCTATGTGGGCGAAACGGATGAAAAGGCGATTGAGGAGGCGCGCCCGCATATCGAGATGCTGTTCAATGTGCTTCTGCCCAAGGCCAGCGAGCTCATGTTCTTTCCGCCCGGCTACATGAGCCCGGAATCGCTCGCGCATATTCTGAAGCACAAGAAGGCCAATAGCGGCGGCGTCACCATCGAGAGCCTGATGGCGCGCGGCATCATCGTCGTGGGCAGCCCCGATACGGTGCGCAAGCAGATCATGGACAACCACCGCGACATGGGCTTTCAGGAGCTCGTGACCATGCTGACCTTCGGCGCCATGCCCGCCGAAATGTCGCAGCGGAACATCCGGCTTTTCGCGCGCGAGGTCATGCCCGCGCTGCAACCGCTGACAGACCGGGAATACCGGGGCTTTGAACCTGCGCTGGCGTGACAAGCCGCGCGCGGATCGCTAAACAGAAAAGACAATTCCAGAGGGATCGAAACATGAGCGCACGCAAACCCTTCATCGTCGGCATCGGCGGCACCACCCGCGATGGGTCGACCTCCGAACAGGCGCTCATCATCGCGCTGAAGGCGGCTGAGGCGGCGGGCGCTGAAACCGAGATTTTCGCAGGCAAAGACCTGCAGCTGCCGATGTACGATCCTGACCCCAATTCCATGACGGAAGCGGCGAAACATCTCGTGGCGAGCCTGCGCCGCGCCGACGGCGTGATCTTCGCCTCGCCCTGCTACCATGGCGGCTTGTCGGGCCTCATCAAGAACGCCATCGACTATATCGAGGAGATGCGCGCGGACGACCGCGTCTATCTCGACGGACGCGCTGTTGGCGCGATCGGCTGCGGCTATGGCTTCCAGGGCCCGGGCATGGTGCTGGCCCAGCTGCGCCAGATCACCCATGCGCTGCGCGGCTGGCCCGTGCCGCTGGGCGTGGGCGTCAATGCGGCGGTCGTGAAGTTCAAGGACGGCGGCTGCTCCGAGCCCGCCATCGCCAAACAGATCGAGATCATGGCCGGTCAGGTCGTGGAATTCGCCGTCAAGCACATCGCTTATACGGAGAAGTAAAACTTACCCTCCCCCTTGTGGGGAGGGTCGGCCGCAAAGCGGACGGGGTGGGGGTCGTGAGGCCTCGATCGTCGGCGGGGCGGCCAAAATCGCTCACCTATAAAGGTCTCACGACCCCCACCCCTTGCCCCTCCCCACAAGGGGGAGGGGAGCTGCTAGCATTCATGCTCACGCCACGGCCTTAGTGACGCCAGCCGCAAGCCCGCGCTGGAGCGACGCGATCACTTCGTCCACAGTCTGCACATCGCCGAAGTTCTGGTAGAAGGCGTTCAACGACGCGTTGTGCAGCTCGTCCGTATCGGTGGCGCAGGCGTCTGAAATCATCAGCGTCTTGAAGTTCAGCATGCAGGCGTCGCGGGCCGTGCTTTCGCAGCAGACCTGCGTGGCGACGCCGACGACCATAACCGCATCGACGCCCCGCTCGCGCAGGTGCAGTTCAATGTCGGACGAGCCCTGCAGGAAGGCGCTGTAGCGGCGCTTGTTCATGCGCATGTCTTGCGCGCGCACGTCGAGCTCGGGCCAGAGCGCATGGCCCTGGGCGCCATCTTCCATGCTCGCGTAGCGCGCTTCGGCGCGGTCGGGCGTCTGCAGGAACTGATGGTAGGTGGACCAGCTCGCCCAGGTCTCGTTCGTCACGTTCTGGATCCAGACCACATGACCGCCCATGTCGCGCAGGGCCTGCGCGAGGCGGTTCACATTGGGCACGATCTCGCGCGCCACAGGCGTCTCGGCCATGAAGCCCGGCGCCATGAAATGGTTCTGCATGTCGATCACGACGAGCGCCGTCTTGCGCGGGTCGAGCGTGTCATAGGGATGCTGGCGCCCCGCCCGGCGGCTCACCTTGGCGATGGCGTCTTGCGACATCTGAATCTTGTGCATGTGCGTCTCCCCCTCAATGCATCACATTGCCGCCATCGACCACGAGGGTCTGGCCGGTCATGAAATCGCTATCGCTCGACGACAGGAAGATCACCGTGCCCAGAAGGTCGCCGGGAACCTGACGACGCTTGAAGGCGCGGCTGTTCTTGTTGGCTTCGATATAGGTCTCGGTCCAGTCGCTCTGGTTCAGCACGCCATCGCTCATGGTGAGGCCGGGCGCGATGGCGTTTACATTCACATTATGCTCTCCAAGCTCGCGCGCGAGGCAGCGCGTCATGGCGACGATGGCGCCCTTGGAGCTGACGTAGTGCAACAGGTTCGGCACGCCCTTGAACACTGTGCCAGATGAAATGTTGATGATCTTGCCCGCGCCCTTCTCGATCATGATGGGCGAGACAGCCTTGGCGCATTCGAAGGGACCGCGCACGTTCACGGCCATCACCGCGTCGAATTCAGCGCTGGAGATGTCCTGAAACTTCTTGTTGCCGAGCGAGGCGAAGATGGCGGCGTTGTTGAGCAGAATGTCGACGGTTCCAAATTCCGCCACGGTGCGGTCCACCATGGCCTGAACAGCTTCTGGCGAGGCGACGTCGGTCTTCACATAGATCGCCGAGCCATTGTCGCGGATGATGGCCTCGGCGGTTCCGGTTCCGTCCGCCACGTCTGCGATGACGATCTTCGCGCCTTCTGCGGCAAGCCCGCGCGCCAGCGTCGCGCCGATGCCCTGCGATGCGCCCGTCACGATCGCCACCTTACCCGCCAATCTCTGCATTGCATTTCCTCCGCCCGATCCCGGGACCCGTTTTGCTGTTGGCCCAATCTATCAGGGCGCACGGGGCAGGCAATCGAAAGGCGGCCCGCGAGCGTTGCTGCAGCGCACATTGATTTGGCGCAAAGCCGTCTAAGCCAATCGAGGTTTATCTGTCGGAGCGTTTTTCATAAAGGAACATTGTTCCTCTATACGAAACAACTCAAACATCCGCGGGGAGCCGACCATATGCTGTCGAAAGAACAGA
Source organism: Beijerinckiaceae bacterium (assembly GCA_947455285.1). Classification (GTDB taxonomy): domain Bacteria; phylum Pseudomonadota; class Alphaproteobacteria; order Rhizobiales; family Beijerinckiaceae; genus Terripilifer. Next base: position 10,332 of record CANGOK010000044.1, read on the forward strand.
ATGAATATGTCACCCAGACCGGCCCGGGAACGCCCATGGGCGATCTCTTCCGTTGCTACTGGATGCCGGCGCTTCTGGCGGAGGAACTTCCCGAGAATGACTGTCCCCCGGTTAGGGTGAAGATCCTGTCCGAACGCCTCATCGCTTTCCGCGACTCTGAGGGGCGCTATGGCCTCATGGACGAGTTCTGCCCCCACCGCGGCGCCTCGCTGTGGTTCGGCCGCAATGAGGAATGCGGGCTGCGCTGCCCCTATCACGGCTGGAAATTCGATGTGACCGGCCAGTGCGTCGACGTGCCTTCTGAGCCTGCGGAATCGGGCTACGCCAAGAAGGTCAAGCTGAAGTCCTATCCGCTCGTCGAGCGCGGCGGGGTTCTGTGGACCTATATGGGCCCGCCGGAGCGCCAGCCCGACCTGCCCGAATTCGAATTCGCCGTCGTTCCGCGCGAGCAGAGCTACATGTCGAAGCGTTTCCAGGACTGCAACTGGCTGCAATCCATGGAAGGCGGCATCGACTCCTCGCACGTCTCGTGGCTGCATAGCGGCAACGTGAATTCCGATCCGCTCTTCAAGGGCGCTGGCGGCAACAAGTATAACTTCGGCGATCTCGCCCCCGTCTTCGAAGTCACCGAAGCGCCGGGCGGCCTCTTCATCGGCGCGCGTCGCAACGCTGAGGATGAGCAGTATTACTGGCGCATCACCCCCTGGGTCATGCCCTGCTACACCGCCGTCCCCCCGCGCGGCGATCATCCCATGCACGGTCATTTCTGGGTGCCGATCGATGATCACAGCTGTTGGGCCTGGAGCTATGATTACCATCCCACGCGCGCGCTGACCGCAGACGAACGCGCGGCGATGAAGGCGGGCAAGGGCGTGCATTGCGCCTATGTGCCGGGCACCTTTATTCCGCTCGCCAACAAGACCAACGACTACCTCATGGATCGTCAGGCGCAGAAGGAAGGTCGCGAATATAGCGGCATCTCCGGCATCGCCATTCAGGACGGCTCCCTGCAGGAAAGCATGGGCCCCATCGTCGACCGCACCAAGGAGAACCTCGTTGGCTGCGACAACGGCATCATCATGGCCCGCCATCGCCTGATGCGCGCCGCCAAGGCGCTGGCTGAGAAGGGCATCGTTCCGCCCGGCGTCGATGTGGAGCACCAGAAGGTCCGCTCCTGCGCCACGCTTCTGCCGCGCGACGAGCACTTCAAGGTGGGAGCCCGCGAAGGCCTCAAGGCCAAGCGCGGCGTGCCCCAGACCACGGTCTGAGGCTAAGCGTAAAGCATTAGTGAAACAGAACGGCGCGCTGCACGGCGCGCCGTTTTTATTCGCGCCGGCTCAAAGCGAGGGCGAGAGCGGCGCCGACCGCCATGGCGGCGAAGCCCATCGCCAGCGGACTTTCACGCACCGCCTCGCGTTGGTGTTCGTTAAATTCAGCCACGACGACTGATGCGCGATCCGCAGCTTCATTCAAGGTGGCGGAAGCCTGATCGCCCAAATCTCGCGCCTGCTGCGCCAAGTCTCCCGCAAGATCGGCCGCGCGGTCACCGAAGGCGTAGGTGGCGCGATTGACGTCGCGCAAGGATTCCATCCAGCCGCCGGATGCTCTACGCCCCTCGCCGCGCCCCGCCAGAAGGCTGGCGAGACCTGCGCCAAGAAGCAGAGTCGTGATGGGGGGCTTTTTCCACAAGCGCCATGCGATCCCTGCACCTATGACGGCGACCGCTGCGGGATTTTCCTGCGCCTGCTTGCGCAGCGAGTCGGTGAACCCCTGCGCGCGATCGCTCACCGCGCCGCTCACGCGCTCGACGAACTGGTCTTTGTAATCCGTCGCGCGAGCCACCAGATCCTCTCTTGCATGGGACAAGGTGGCGGGACTGCGCAAGCGGGCGATGTCTTCAGCAAGACGCGCGCGAGCGCGCTCCACATCCCGCTCCAATTCATCGAGCATGGCTGAATGGGTCATGGAAGAGCCTCGCGCGCGGTGTTAAGTGAAGTCAGGAGGATTGGGACGGCGCTTTAGTCTGCGCCTCGCGTTTCTCTCCAGCCTCGCCCAGGCGCCCCTTCAAGGCCTCGCGCGCAGTCTCCGCCACTTCGCCAACCGCCGATCTCAACCTTTCCCGCCGCTCCATCCTCCTCGACTGACGGGCCAGGCGCATGGCGTCTCTCTCGAACATCGTTCGTGGTAAAGCAGCGCCAATGGCGACGCCCGCCAGCAAGCCAAGAGCGCCAAGCATGAGCGGCTGCTCACGCATCATGTAATCGAAATTCTCTTGCAAGCTGGAACGTGCGCGATCAAATGTCTCGCCCGCCGTGTCCATAAGCGCCTCGCTCCCTTCCTGCATCTGCCGGGTGGCGCGCTCGGCATATTCGCCCACCGCGCCACGCAGACCTTCGACTTGCGCGCCGACGCGTTCGCGAACATCTGACGCCGCTTGGGACGCAGTATCGGCGACCGCGTGCATTCCTTCATCGAAATGCGTCACCTCTCTCGCGCCCGACACCAGATCAGACACGCCAAAGCCTCGCCCCCTCGTCATCAGGAGCGCTGCGCCCGCCGCCATGAGCAGCAAAGCCTCTGGTCGATTACGCATGGTCTCGGATACGAACTCCCCAAGGCCGGAACCACGCCGCATCATCCGTTCATTTCGCCATTGCTCGCTCATCTCATTTGCTCCTTCGCTGTGCGGATGGCTTCGCGCATCTGGCCGACGGCGCGAGTGGGGGCGAGATTGCGGGCGGACATCTGCGCGCGCGCATAACCAATCAGGATCAGACCGATCAGGGCGAGCCCTCCGGCCACCATGAAGCTCGCCGCATGCAGCGAAAAACCATAGGTCGCGATGACGAGCGCTAGGCCGCCCACCGCCATCAGCGCCGCCATGAACAGCAAGGCGCCGCCCACGGCCATCACCACGGTGGCTCGGACGCTGGTTGTCACTGCGCTCGACATTTCCGCGCTTGCGAGGCGTATCTCCTTGCGCACCAGATCGGAGAGATCGTTGAAAGCATCGGCGATCAGGCTCACAGCCGACACACGTCCATAGGTCTCATGCGTCATGGAACGTCCTCGCGCTTTGCTGCACCGGGGAGGCGGAGGGGGTGGAGGAAGAGCGCGCTGCTGTGGAGGAGAGCGGCTGCGGCGAAGATGAGTCCATCCCGGTCTTGATGAATCGGGCGAGCAGAAAGCCTGCGGTCGCGGCTACGCCGACAAAAAGCGCTGGCTGGCGACGCGCGAAGTCCTGCGTCGCCTCGATAAGCTCCTCAACGGATTTGTCGCGTATGTCGTGAGAGAAATCTTCAGCCTTGGTTGCGGCTCGGCGAACCATTCCGGCCAACTGAGGGGCGTCGCCCGCAAGATCATCGGCGAAGCCATATGCAGAACGTGCGAGGCCTTCGACAAAGTCGGCGCCCGTGGCGATCGGCTGGTCAAGAAGGCCGCGCGCGGTCGTGGCCTCTTCGTCGCCCGAGGATTGCGCCTGAGCCTGAGTTTCAGTTGCGGCCTTGGGGTCGCCTTGCATCGCACTCTCCAGTCTGTCCGACCTGCGCAAAACAGTCGTGCTGGCCAATAAGTTCCGCTGGCGGCCCCAAGGAGCGGCCTTGCGCGCCGCCGCGTTCCGTTTAAGTCTTGGACGGACAGCGCTGGCGACGCCGCGCCACGAAGCAAAAATGCGAGGGGAAACGAATGTCCGACCAGACGATCATCTGCACGCGCGGCCCGCGCGGCGTCGCCACCGTCACCTTGAATCGGCCCGAGCGCGGCAACGCGATGAACCCGGCGTTGATCGACGCGCTGGGCGCCGCCATGCAGGAGCTTGGCGCTGATGACAGCGTGCGGGTGATTGTGCTGCGCGGCGCGGGCAAACACTTCTGCGCGGGAGCGGATGTGGGAGGGCGCGGCGAGGGCGAGCCGCGCTTCACGCTCGCGACCATGCTCGAGACCATCGAGAAGACGCCGAAGCCCACGATCGCCGTGGTGCAGGGCGCGGCGGCTGGCGGCGGCATGGCGGTCGCAGCCTGCTGCGACATCGTGATGGGAACGCCGGAAGCCTTCTTCACCATTCCCGAAGCGCGGCTTGGCATGGCGCCCTCGGTTACGCTGGCAGGCCTCTTCGTGCGCGCCATCGGCCTGCGCGCGTTCCGGCGCTATGGTTATTCGGGCGAGCGCATCGTCGCGCAGGAGGCGCATCGGCTCGGGCTCGTGAGCGAGATCGCTTCTACCGATGAAATGGACGCGCGCCTCGAAGCGCTCATCGACGCCCTGCTGCATGGGGCGCCCGGCGCCATCGCAACCCTGAAAGCGCGTGTCGCCGATTTCGCTGCGCCGCCGATCTCCATGCTCTTTGATCCGGCGGTGCGCGACGCGCGCCATGCGCGCAGTCCTGAAGCCGACGAGGGCATCGCCGCCTTCAAGGAGAAGCGCAAGCCGAGCTGGTATCTTTAAGGGGGCGTTACTTCGCCCCGCCGCCAGTCTGGTTCA
>CANGOK010000045.1 GCA_947455285.1 Beijerinckiaceae bacterium
AGCTCGGCGCCGCAGAGAATATCGAGCGCGCTTTCGCCCTGCTTGTAGCTGCGCCGCACCTCATGCAGCCAGAGCGAGGGATATTCGTCAGCCCCGCTCATTCGTACCTCAGCGCTTCAACGGGATCGAGCTTGGCGGCGCGCCATGCAGGATAGATCGTCGCCAGCAGCGAGAGCCCCAGAGCCATCGACACGACGAGAATGACATCGCTCGCAACGACCACAGAAGGCAGGCGGCTCAACAGATAAAGATTGGGATCAAAAACGTTCAAGCCGAAGCTGCGGTTGATGAGCTGGCGCACGGCTTCAAGATTATGCGCTACGAGCAGCCCCAGCAGCAGGCCAGCGAATGTGCCGGATGCGCCGATGGTCGCGCCAGTCATGAGGAAGATGCGCAGCACCGCGCCGCGCGTCGCGCCCATTGTGCGCAGGATCGCGATGTCGCGGCCCTTGTCCTTCACCAGCATGGTCATGCCGGAGATGATGTTGAGCGCGGCCACAAGAATGATCAGCGTGAGAATGAGGAACATCACGGTGCGCTCGATCTTCAGCGCCTCGAAGAAGGAGCGGTTGCGCTGGCGCCAATCGGTCATGATCATGGGCCGACCGACCGCCTTGTCGAGCTTAACGCGCATGCCATCCATATCATCGGGATCTTCGACAAAGGCCTCGATGACGCTGGCTTCATCCTCTTTGTTGAAATAGGCCTGCGCTTCCTTAAGCGGCATATATACAAAAATGCCGTCGAATTCCGACACGCCGATCTGGAAGATCGCGACGACCGGATAGGCCTTGATGCGCGGCGCGACGCCAAAAGGCGTGGCCGCGCCGCGCGCCGTCAAAATCGAGATCGTATCGCCGACGCGCACGCTCAATTGCTCGGCCATCTTGGCGCCGATCGCCACGCCTTCAGAGACGTCAAAACCATCGAGCGAACCGCGCCGCACATTCCCGGCGATGCCGGGCAGACGCTTGATGTCGGCCTCGCGGATGCCGCGCACCAGCGCGCCGGATTGCTGATAGGGAGACGAAACGCCCGCCGCTCCCTCCACCATGGGAATGGCGATGGTGACGCCGGGCACCTGCTCCAGCCGCTTCACCACATCGTCGTAATCGTTGAGCGGCGTCTCGACGCCCTGCAGGAACACATGGCCATTGATGCCGATGATCTTGCTCATCAACTCCAGATGAAACCCATTCATCACGGACATGACGACGATCAGCGTGGCGACGCCCAGCATGATGCCAAGAAAAGAAAAGCCCGCGATGACTGAAACGAAACTCTTCGCCCGCCGCGCGCGCAGATAGCGCAGGGCGATCATCCATTCGAAAGGCGCAAAAGGACGCGTCGCTCGGCTCTGCGCCGCGACCTCCTCCTGCGTCTCGATGGCGTGATCGCTCAAGCGGTGAACCTGTTGATGACCTCATCGGGCGAAAGGCTTTCCTTCGCGCCGGTGCGGCGATTCTTGACCTCGACCTTGCCCTCGGCGAGCCCCTTGGGTCCGACGATGACCTGATGCGGCACGCCAATGAGATCGAGCGTGGCGAACTTGGCGCCGGGACGCTCGTCGCGGTCATCATAGAGCACGTCGACGCCAGCCTTTTCGAGCTTCGCGTAGAGGTCTGCGCAAGCCGCATCGGTCGCTGCGTCGCCAACCTTGAGATTGGCGAGGCCAATGGTGAAGGGCGCGACGGACTCAGGCCAGATGATGCCGGCGTCATCGTGGTTCGCCTCGATCAGCGCGGCGACGAGGCGCGAGGGGCCAATGCCGTAGGAGCCCATCTGGACAGGCGTCTCCTTGCCATCGGGACCATTCACGACAGCACGCATGGGCTGCGAATATTTCGTGCCGAAGTAGAAGATATGGCCGACTTCAATGCCGCGCGCGGAAACGCGCTGGGCTTCGGGCAGCGCATCGAAGGCGGAGGCGTCATGCATTTCGGAGGTCGCGGCGTAGCGCTTCGTCCACTCCTCAAAGACGCCCTGCATGACATCGCGATCATCGAAGGCGATGTCGGCGGGCGGGGTCGGCATGTCCATATAATCAGCGTGGCAGAAAACCTCGCTCTCGCCGGTCGAGGCGAGGATGATGAATTCATGGCTGAGGTCGCCGCCGATGGGGCCGGTGTCGGCGCGCATGGGAATGGCCTTCAACCCCATGCGGGCGAAGGTGCGCAGATAGGCGGCGAACATCTTGTTATAAGAGTGGCGCGCGCCAGCCGCGTCGAGGTCGAAGGAATAGGCGTCCTTCATCAGGAACTCGCGCGAGCGCATCACGCCAAAGCGCGGGCGCACCTCGTCGCGGAACTTCCACTGGATATGGTAGAGATTGAGCGGCAGATCCTTGTAGGACCGCACATAGGCGCGGAAGATCTCGGTGATCATCTCTTCATTGGTGGGTCCGAAGAGCATTTCGCGTTCATGGCGGTCAGCGATGCGCAGCATCTCCTTGCCATAGGCCTCGTAGCGCCCACTCTCACGCCACAGATCGGCGGACTGGATCACCGGCATCAGCAGTTCGATGGCGCCCGCCCGGTTCTGCTCCTCACGAACGATGTCTTCGATTTTGCGCAGCACGCGAAGGCCAAGCGGCAGCCAGGCGTAAATGCCAGCCGATTCCTGCCGCACCATGCCGGCGCGCAGCATGAGCCTGTGCGAGACAATCTCCGCCTCCTTGGGCGTTTCGCGGAGGATGGGGAGGAAGAAGCGGGACAGACGCATCGGGGAGACCTGAGCTGGATGGGCGATTCGCGCGCAAAAGGCGCATTTGCGGGCCAAACAACAGCAAGGCGCGGCGAAAGACAAGCGCACAGAAGCGAGCGGGCCTCGCCGATAGGCAGGGAGGCCGCCACTTGCTCGCAAAACCCCTCCAAAATCGCCAGAAAATCTGGAGCGAAAATGCTCAAAATTTAGTCAACATTTTTCACGGATTTGAAAATCATTTGAAAACAGTCACTTAATAACCACCACACAGGGCGCCATCTCGTAAAAAAAGTCTGAAATGGCGTTTCGGAGGTGGTGACAAGTCCGAAAGCTTTGGATAGATTGCTCTGGCTAATCCGAAAGGAGGCCGCGTTCGGTCTGACCGACACGTGCTGATTTCCAAGTCGCGGGAGGAACCCGGTTCCCGGCGCGTCGACAAAGAGCCAAAGGCCAAAGTCGGCGATCGTCAAAAAAGGAACTGGTCGAGACAAGGATGACTGGAGCAAGGTCGATCGAAAGATCGAGCCTTGCTTTTTATTTTTGGGGTTAGGAACGCTCCCAGCCAATGCTGGCGCGATGCCTCAGTAGCTTACTCGAAACGCCAACAGCTCCCCTCCCCCTTGTGGGGAGGGGTACGGGGTGGGGGTCATGAGGCGCTCACCGTGAGCGCCTGTGGCTACGGACGCTCGCGACAAAGATGCGCAGACCCCCACCCCGTCACGCTTCGCGTGCCGACCCTCCCCACAAGGGGGAGGGTAATAAATCGCGCTATTTCAAAGAGAAACCACATCCCCCTGCGCCCAATCCGCCTTGGTCCGAGCCTCGAATTCAGCGAAGCAGCCGGCCGCGATGGCCTCGCGCATCCCGGCCATGAGGCTCTGGTAATAAGCCAGGTTCACCCAGGTCAGCAGCATCATCCCGAGGATTTCGCCTGATTTCACGAGGTGATGCAGATAGGCGCGCGAATAGTCACGCGCGGCGGGGCAGTTTGACTCGGGGTCCAGCGGTCGCGGATCGGCGGCGTGACGGGAGTTGCGCAGGTTCACCTTGCCAAAACGCGTATAGGCGAGGCCGTGGCGCCCTGCCCTCGTCGGCATGACGCAATCAAACATGTCGACGCCCCGGCGCACCGATTCCAGAAGATCGTCAGGCGTGCCCACGCCCATGAGATAACGGGGCTTCTCGCGCGGCAAATGCGGCTCCACGGTCTCGATCATCTCGAGCATCACATCCTGCGGCTCGCCGACCGCAAGCCCGCCGATGGCGTAGCCGGGGAAATCCATGGAGCGCAGCGCCTGCGCGCTTTCGATGCGCAGCGAAGGCACGGCGCCGCCCTGCACGATACCGAAGATCGCCCTGCCCGGCCCGCCCGTAAACGCCTTGGCGGAGCGCTCGGCCCAGCGCAGCGACAGGCGCATGGCGCGCTCGGCTTCAGCGTCCGAACAGGGCAGCTTCACGCATTCGTCGAACTGCATCTGGATGTCAGAACCAAGCAGGCCCTGGATCTCCATGGACCGCTCGGGCGTCAGCACATGGCGCGCGCCGTCGATATGGGACTGGAAGGTGACGCCGTTCTCATCGAGCTTGCGCAACTTGGCCAGCGACATGACCTGAAAGCCGCCGGAGTCCGTGAGGATCGGATGGCTCCAGTTCATGAACTTATGCAAACCGCCGAGTTCAGCGATGCGCTCTGCGCCGGGCCGCAGCATCAGATGATATGTGTTGCCGAGCACGATGTCCGCGCCAAGCTCGCGCACCTGCTGGGGATACATCGCCTTCACCGTCGCCGCCGTGCCCACAGGCATGAAGGCGGGCGTGCGGATCTCGCCGCGCGGCATGGAGACGACGCCGGTCCGCGCTGCGCCATCCGTCCCCTTGAGGGTGAAGCCAAAACGATCGGTCACAGGAAATTCCTTGCAGTCAGGGCGTGCGGATCAGCAGGCAGGCGTCGCCGTAGGAATAGAAGCGATAGCCCGAAGCCATGGCGTGCGTATAGGCCTCGCGCATCCGCTCAAGCCCGGAAAAGGCGCTGACCAGCATGAAGAGCGTGGAGCGCGGCAGGTGGAAATTCGTCAGCAGCACATCGACCGCCCTGAATTGATAACCGGGCGTGATGAAGATCGAGGTGTCCCCCGCAAAGGCGCGGATGCGCCCGGTCTCCTGCGCCGCCGTCTCCAGAATACGCAGGCTCGTCGTGCCGGCCGCCATGATGCGGCCTCCACGGGCGCGCGCCACCTCCAGCCGCTCGGCGACCTCCGCGCTGATGACGCCATATTCGGCATGCATCTTGTGCTCGCTGGTGTCGTCGGCCTTCACGGGCAAAAAGGTGCCCGCCCCCACATGCAGCGTCACACGTTCGATGGTGACGCCGCGCGCTTCAATCGCAGCGACGAGTTCCGGGGTGAAATGCAGGCTCGCGGTCGGCGCAGCGACCGCGCCGGGGTCGCGCGCGAAAAGAGTCTGATAGTCCTTCTCATCCCGCGCATCCTCGCCCCGCTTGCTCGCGATATAGGGCGGCAGGGGCATATGGCCGTGACGCAGGATCGCATCATCAAGCGCTGGCCCAGAGAAGGAAAAGGCCAGCAGCACGTCGCCGCCTTCGCCCTTTTCAATAACCTCAGCATCGAGCTCGCCGAGCAAACAGGCCATGCTCTCGCTATCCTGCCCGAAACGGATGCGCTCGCCGATATGTACTTTCTTGGCCGGGCGAATGAAGGCGCGCCAGCGGTCGGCGCCCTCGCGCTTGTGCAAGGTCGCCTCGATCCGCGCCACCGCCTCACCGCGCACGCGCACGCCGTCTAGCCGCGCGGGAATGACCTTGGTGTCGTTGACCACCAGCACATCGCCGGGGCGCAGAAAGGCTGGAATGTCGCGCACCCCTGCGTCGCTAAAAGCTCCCTGCGGAGGAACCACCAGCAAACGCGCAGCGTCGCGCGGCTCCGCAGGGCGCAGCGCGATGCGATCGTCAGGCAGTTCGAAATCGAAGAGATCGACGCGCATGGGGATTGTCTTGAATTACCCTCCCCCCTGTGGGGAGGGTCGGCCGCGAAGCGGACGGGGTGGGGGTCTGCGGATGCTGATCGGGAGCGTCGCTGCAAAGCCGCTAACGACGGAAGGCCTCACGACCCCCACCCCTGCCCCTCCCCACAAGGGGGAGGGGAGCGGCAGGCGTCGCGCGTAGTTTTTTAAGCTAGCTCAGCCCAGCTTGGCGGAGACGATCTTGTCGGGATCGCGCACGGGTTCGCCGCGCTTGATCTTGTCCACGTTCTCCATGCCGGAGGTCACCTGGCCCCAGACCGTGTACTGACGATCAAGGAAGGTGGCGTCGTCGAAGCAGATGAAGAACTGCGAATTGGCGCTGTCGGGGTTCGACGAGCGGGCCATGGAGCAGACGCCGCGGATGTGCGGCTCCTTGTTGAACTCCTGCTTCAGGTTCGGATACTTCGAACCGCCGGTGCCAGTGCCATGCGGGCAGCCGGTCTGGGCCATGAAGCCCTCGATGACGCGGTGGAACACGATGCCGTCATAGAAGCCCTCGGAGACGAGCTTCTTGATATGGGCGACGTGGTTGGGGGCGAGGTCCGGGCGCATCTCGATAACGACCGGGCCCTGAGTGGTCTCAAGCGTCAGCGTGTTGCTTTCGGGAATCTTGGCTTCGTCCTGCGCGGGCGCGTTTCCTTCGTCCGACATGCGGACCTCCTTGGGATCGGGGTTTCGGGTCGCGCGCGCAGTCGAGCGCGGCGAACGGGCGGATTGCTATAGCCCTCCGCGCCGCCCCGGTAAACCTTCAAGGAAGGAGATGGTCGCGCCCTGCGGTCAGGCTGGATCGCTGGCGAGCCGCACCTTCAACATGCGATCAGGGCTTTGAACCGTCCCGTTGGCGGCGGGATCGCCCTTCTTGATCTTGTCGACGAGCTCCATGCCCGAGGTCACTTCGCCGAAGACCGTGTACTGGCCATTGAGGAAGGACGCGTCGCCGAAGCAGATGAAGAACTGCGAATTGGCGGAGTTCGGGCTCTGAGAGCGGGCCATGCCAAGCGTGCCGCGCGTGAAGGGCGTCTGGGTGAATTCCGCCGGGATGTTGGGCAGGTCTGAACCGCCGGTGCCATTGCCCTTGGGGTCGCCGGTCTGGGCCATGAAGCCCGCGATGACCCGGTGGAACACGATGCCGTCATAGAACTTCCGGCCGATCAGCGTCTTGATCTGCTCGACATGCTTGGGGGCGAGATCAGGACGCAGGCGGATCGTCACGCGCCCGTCCTTGAGGTCGATGAACATGGTGTTGGAGGGGTCGGCGGCCTGAGCGAGGGCCTGTCCGCCAAGCGCCGCAGCAGCGGGAATGGCGGCGAGTAGGCTGCGGCGATCAATGGTCATGGGATCCTCTTTCAGAAAAGATGAAGTTCACTTGCGCGCGAAGCGCTCGGCCAGCGCCTGCGCCACTTCAGGCGGCGCGAAGGACGAGACATCCCCGCCCATGGCGGCGATCTGGCGCACGAGCGTGCCGGTAATATGGCGAAGACCGGGGGATGAGGGCAAAAAGACCGTGGTGATGTCAGGCGCCATGTCACCGTTCATCCCGGCCATCTGCATTTCGTAGTCGAAGTCCGTGCCATCGCGCAGGCCGCGCAGCAGCAGCGTCGCTCCATGGCGGCGGGCGGCCTCAACGGCGAGCCCGTCGAAGGTGACAACCTCAAGTTTGCAGCCTGTGTCCGACACGAGCGGACCGGCGCATTGGCGTATGAGCCCGGCGCGGCGTTCGGCGTCGAAGACCGGCGTCTTGCCGGGATGGACGCCGATGGCGACGATCAACCGCGAGCAAAGACGAGCGCCCTGCCGGATCACATCCGCATGGCCATTGGTGAGGGGATCGAAGGTTCCCGTATAGAGCGCCGCCACCTCAGCCATGCCGCAGTCTCCTCAGCTCTCGGCGCCGTCGCTGGCCTCTCCGGCCTCGCCGCTCGTCTCCTCTTCGCTGAGGCGCTCGACCGACACCACCCGCTCATCGTCATCCGTACGAAAGATGATGACGCCCTGGGTGCTGCGACCGGCAACGCGGATGCCCTCGACCGGGCAGCGGATCAGCTGTCCGCCATTGGTCACGAGCATGATGCCGTCGCCCGACTCGACCGGGAAGGACGCCACAAGCGGACCATTGCGCGGCGTGACCGCCATGGCGACGATGCCTTTGCCGCCGCGTCCGGTGATGCGGTACTCGTAAGACGAGGTGCGCTTGCCGAAGCCGTTGTCGGAAACAGTGAGAATGACCTGCTCGAGGGCGCCAAGCTCCGCATAGCGTTCCTGACTGAGCGTTTCAGCGGCCGGGCCCGTTGCGAGCGCCTCCGCCTCTTCCTCAATGACGGCCTCGCCTTCGACCTCGCCTGCAACAGCGCGGCGACGGCGCAAAAAGGCTTCGCGCTCTTCCGCAGTCGCTTCCACATGGCGCAGAATGGCCATTGAGATGAGCGTATCGCCCTCGCCTAGCGAAATGCCGCGCACGCCCATGCTGTCGCGGCCTTTGAAGACGCGCACGTCTGTAACGGGGAAGCGGATGCACTGGCCCTTGGCGGTCGTCAGCAGAACGTCGTCCATCTCCGTGCACATCTGCACATTGACGATGCCCTCGCCTTCATCGAGCCGCATGGCGATCTTGCCGGCGCGGTTCACCGAGGTGAAGTCCGAGAGCTTGTTGCGACGCACGGTGCCGCCCGTGGTGGCGAACATCACGTCCAGCGCCTCCCACTGCGCCTCATCCTCGGGCAGCGGCATGATGGTGGTGATGCGTTCGCCCTTTTCGAGCGGCAGGAGATTTTCGAGGAAGCGCCCAACAGCGGTCGGTCCCGCCTGCGGCAGACGCCAGACCTTGAGCTTGTAGACCTGCCCAAGCGAGGAGAAGAACAGCACCGGCTGGTGCGTCGTCGCCACGAAGAGCCGCGCCACGAAATCCTGCTCGCGCGTGGACATGCCCGAGCGGCCCTTGCCGCCGCGCTTTTGCTCGCGATAGGTCGAGAGCGGAACGCGCTTGATATAGCCCGCATGAGACACGGTGACGACCATGTCCTCGCGCTGGATGAGGTCCTCGTCCTCCATATCCGCGTCGCTGTCTATGATGACGGTGCGGCGGGGCGTGGCGTGAGCGGCCTTGATGGCCGACATCTCATCCTTGATGATGTTGAAGACACGCAGGCGCGAACGCAGGATGTCGAGATAGTCCTCGATCTCCGCAGCGAGCTTGTTCAACGCTTCGGCGATCTCGTCGCGGCCGAGCGCGGTCAGGCGCTGCAGGCGCAGGTCGAGAATGGCGCGGGCCTGCTGCTCGCTGAGGCGATAGCTGCCATCTTCATTCAGCGTGTGGCGTGGGTCAGCGATCAGCGCGATCAAAGGCGCCATGTCGCGAGCGGGCCACTCGCGGCCCATCAGGGCCTCGCGCGCAGCCGCCGCATCAGGCGAGGTGCGGATCAGGCGGATCACTTCATCGATGTTGGCCACCGCGATGGCGAGGCCGACCTGCACATGGGCGCCGTCGCGCGCCTTGTTGAGCAGGAACTTCGTGCGGCGGGTGACGACCTCCTCGCGGAAATCGACAAAGGCGCGCAGGAAGTCCTTCAGCGTCAGCATCTGCGGACGCCCGCCATTCAGCGCAATCATGTTGCAGCCGAACGAGCTTTGCAGCTGCGTGTAGCGATAGAGCTGGTTCAGGACGATATCGGCGACCGCATCGCGCTTGATCTCGATGACGATGCGCATGCCGTCGCGGTCAGATTCATCGCGCAGCTCGGCGATGCCCTCGACGCGCTTTTCGCGGACGAGTTCGGCGATCTTTTCGAGCAGCGTGCTCTTGTTCACCTGATAGGGAATTTCGGTGATGATGAGGGCTTCACGATCCTTGCGGATCTGCTCCACCTCAGCCTTGGCGCGCACTAGAACCGAGCCGCGCCCGGTGTGATAGGCGAGCCGCGCCCCGCCCCTGCCAAGCATGACGCCGCCCGTGGGGAAGTCAGGACCCGGCACGATCTCGATCAGCTCGTCGATCGAAATGTCGGGCTTGTCCATGATCGCGAAAACGGCGTCGATCACTTCGCCGAGATTGTGCGGCGGGATATTGGTCGCCATGCCGACCGCGATGCCGCCCGCGCCATTGACGAGCAAGTTCGGGAAGCGCGCAGGCATGACGACGGGTTCGTGTTCCTTGCCGTCGTAGTTGGGCTGGAAGTCGACCGTGTCGAAATCAATGTCCTGCGCCAGCGCGAGGGCCGGACGCGCCAGACGGGATTCCGTATAGCGCATGGCCGCCGCAGGATCGCCGTCGACCGAGCCGAAGTTGCCCTGCCCGTCGATGAGCGGCAGGCGCATGGAGAAGGGCTGCGCCATGCGCACCAGCGCGTCATAGATCGCGGAGTCGCCATGGGGGTGATATTTACCCATGACGTCGCCGACGATGCGCGCGCTCTTCACATAGGACTTGTCGGGCGTATGGCCATTCTCGGTCATCGAGAAGAGAATGCGCCGATGCACAGGCTTGAGGCCGTCGCGCACGTCAGGAAGCGCGCGGCTCACGATCACGCTCATGGCGTAATCGAGATAGCTGCGCTTCATCTCGTCGGTGATGGAGACCGGGCGGATGTCGGTGCCCGAGGGCTGCTGAACGTCGTCGTTATCGGCCAATGCCAAACAATCCCATCAGGGGTTAAAAGATCAGCCTCGTTGATAGCCGATTCCCGCCCTGAAGGCCAGTTTTCCGCACTGAAGCCTCGCAAATAATGTCTTTGTTTTTCAGATATTTAAGTTTCTATCCACTGGGGTTGGCGCAAATCCCGCGCTCGGCGCCCCAAATCCTTCCGCTGCGCTGCGGAATCGAGCGAATCGCAGGCCTCACGGAAGCCTCCTGAAGGGCCCTGAAACGACAAACGCGCCAGCCTGGGGCTGACGCGCCTGAAGAACTTTGAGCCGGTTCAATCGGCTCAGAACGGGATGTCGTCGTCGATATGGTCGGAGCGCCCACCACCGCCGCCGCTGCCGCTGCCGACCTGCGCGGGGCGTCCGCCGCCGCCGGAGGGACGGCTGTAGCCGCCACCACCGCCACCGCCGCCGCCACCGCCGTAGCCGCCGCGATCATCCCCGCCGCCTTCACGGCCGCGGCTGTCAAGGAGGGTCAGCTCGCCACGGAAGCGCGGAATGACGACGTCGGTCGCCTTGCGCTGGTTGCCGTCCTTGTCAGTGTATTCGCGGGTCTGCAGCTGGCCTTCGAGATAAATCTTCGAACCCTTCTTGCAGTATTGCTCGGCGATCTTGCCCAAAGCCTCATTGAAGATGGTCACATTGTGCCATTCGGTGCGGTCTTTGCGCTCGCCCGTGGCCTTGTCGCGCCAGCTCTCGGTGGTGGCGACCGAGAAGGAAACGATGGGATCGCCATTGCCGGTGCGGCGCACCTCGGGGTCGCGACCCAGATTGCCGACGAGAATGACCTTATTGACGCTGCCCGACATGAGGCTCTCCGAAAATGGGGCCGGCCCTTCGCCGACACATTGGCGCTACCCTACCCGTCCCGAGCCTCCAAAGCGCCTCCTGCGGATGTCTTGTCCACAACAGCGAAGCGATCCGGAACGGTTCGGACGAAATAATGTTCACTTTTTGTTCCTAGCAAAAGAGAAACGGGGACGCAAGCCCCCGTCTCGATAAACTCAGCCCGTGGTGACGGCCGTTTCGATATCCGTCGGGTCGACAGTACGATTGAGGCCCTTTTCCAGCTTCTCGCGATCCAGCTCGCCTTCCCACCAGGCGACGACCACGCAGGCGACGCCGTTGCCGGTGAGGTTGGTGAGGGCGCGGCATTCGCTCATGAACTTGTCGATGCCCAGCACGATGGCCATGCCCGGCAGCAATTCAGGACGCACCGCCGCCAGCGTCGCCGCAAGGGTGATGAAGCCCGCGCCAGTGATGCCGCTGGCGCCCTTGGAGGTGAGCATCGCGACGACAAGGATCGTCATCTGCTCGCCGAAGGATAGCGGTATGCCCAGAGCCTGTGCGATGAAGAGCGTCGCCAGCGTCATGTAGATGTTGGTGCCGTCGAGGTTGAACGAGTAACCCGTGGGCACGACAAGGCCGACCACGGACTTCGAGCAGCCCAGCCGCTCCAGCTTCTCCATCATCTGCGGCAGCGCGCTTTCCGAGGAGCTGGTGCCCAGCACGATCAGCAGTTCATCCTTGATGTAGGAGATGAACTTGAAGATCGAGAAGCCCGCAATCCGCGCGATGATCCCCAGCACCACGAGCACGAAGAGCAGGGCCGTGATGTAGAAGGTGACGATGAGGCCGGCGAGGTTGCCGAGCGCCTGAGGACCATAGCGGCCGATCGTATAGGCCATGGCGCCGAAAGCGCCGATGGGGGCAGCCCGCACGACGATGGCGATGACGCCGAACATGGCGTGGGCCATGTCGTCGATCAGCGCACGCACCGTATGGCCGCGCTCACCCAAAGCCATCAGGGAAAAGCCGAAGAGGATCGAGAAGAGCAGCACCTGCAGGATGTCGCCGCGCGCGAAAGCGCCGACGACGCTGTCGGGAATGATGTGCAGAACGAAATCCACGCTCTTCATCTCGCCCGCCTGCTTGGCGAAACCCGCCACTGCAGCAGCATCCGGCTTGCCGGAGAAGCCGGCGCCCGGCTGGATGACATTGGCTACGATGAGGCCGAGGACCAGAGCGAAGGTGGAGACGATCTCGAAATAGATCAGCGCCTTCAGACCAACGCGGCCGACCTTCTTCGCCTCGTCGATATGGGCGATGCCGGAGACGACCGTGCAGAAGATGATCGGCGCAATGGCCATCTTGATGAGGCTGACGAAGCCGTCGCCCATCGCCTTGATCCAGTCGTTCTTGGCCAGGGCGGGATCAAGCCAGCCGAGCAGCGCGCCCAGTACGATGGCGACGAGAACTTGTACATAAAGAATGCGGTACCACGGCTTTGGCGCAGCTGTGGACGCATCCGAGGTAAGTGCGGAAGTTGACATGGGCGCCTCTCCGGAGCTTGGCGCCCAAGGGCGCCTGTCTTTTTTTGGACTAATCAATCAGGCGCCAACGCTATCTGCAAAAAAAATGACAAGCGAGCAGGTTATGCTGACGGCGAATTAAACTTTAGTCTAAGCCCCCTGAAAGCAAAAAGCGCGCTCGTCGTCGGGTTGTGGATTTCGTCAGGGAAAGGAGTGGCGCTCGCCATCCAGCTACATAACCTGTACGTAATCCCACAAATTCCCCTTTTCCGGACAAGCTCCCATGAAGCCGCCGACCTCCTCCGCGCGCCCCAAGGCGTCCAAGGCCGCCACGCCCGAAAGCGCCGCCGAAATCAACCAGAAGCAGATCACAGTCCGAGGCGCCAGAGAACACAACCTCAAGAATGTGGATCTCGCCATCCCCCGCGACAAGCTCGTGGTTTTTACCGGCTTATCGGGGTCGGGCAAATCCTCCTTGGCTTTCGACACCATCTACGCCGAGGGCCAGCGCCGCTATGTGGAGTCCCTCTCCGCATATGCGCGCCAGTTCCTTGAAATGATGCAGAAGCCGGATGTCGACCAGATCGACGGCCTCTCGCCAGCCATTTCAATCGAGCAAAAGACCACTTCGAAAAACCCGCGCTCCACGGTCGGCACCGTCACCGAGATTCATGACTACATGCGCCTGCTTTGGGCGCGCGTCGGCGTGCCCTATTCGCCCGCCACGGGCCTTCCGATTGAAAGTCAGACCGTCAGCCAGATGGTCGACCGCGTGCTCGCCCTGCCCGAGCGCACGCGCCTCTTTTTGCTGGCGCCGGTCATCCGGGGCCGCAAGGGCGAATATCGCAAGGAGATCGCCGACTTCATGAAGCGCGGCTTTCAGCGACTGAAGATCGACGGGACCTATTACGAGATCGCCGACGCCCCGGCGCTCGACAAGAAGCTCAAACATGACATTGATGTGGTCGTGGACCGGATCGTGGTGCGGCCCGACATCGGCGCCCGCCTCGCGGAGTCCTTCGAAACCGCCCTCGAACTCGCCGATGGCGTGGCTGTGATGGAATATGCGGACGAGAAGGAGGGGAAAGGCGAGCCCAAGCGCATCATCTTCTCATCGAAATTCGCCTGCCCGGTCTCCGGCTTCACGATCCCCGAGGTCGAGCCCCGGCTCTTCTCCTTCAATAACCCCTTCGGCGCCTGCCCGACCTGCAGCGGCCTTGGGTCCGAGCAGAAGATCGACCCGGAACTCGTCGTCCCCAATCCGGAGGCGCTGATGGGCAAGGGCGCCATCGCGCCTTGGGCGAAGTCGACCTCGCCCTATTACAACCAGACGCTGGAATCCCTCGGCAAACACTACAAGTTCACCCTGCGCACCCCTTGGGCGGACCTGCCGAAGAAGACCCGCGACGCCATTCTCTATGGCTCGGGCGAGGACGCGATCCGCTTTTCCTATGACGATGGATTGCGCGCCTATGACGTGCGCAAGCCCTTCGAGGGCGTGGTCAGCAACCTTGAGCGCCGTTATCTCGAAACCGACAGCGAATGGGCGCGCGAGGAAATCTCCCGCTACATGTCCGCCAAGCCCTGCGCGGCCTGCAAGGGCTTCCGCCTGAAGCCCGAGGCTCTGGCCGTGAAGATCGACAGCCGGCATATCGGCGAAGTTTCCGAGCTTTCGGTCAAGGACGCCGTGGAATGGGCGACCGCCCTGCCCGGCCGTCTCGACAAGAAGCGCAACGAAATCGCCGCGCGCATTCTCAAGGAGATCCGCGAGCGCCTGACCTTCCTGCGCGACGTCGGCCTTGATTACCTGACTTTGGCGCGCGCCTCCGGCACCCTTTCGGGCGGCGAGAGCCAGCGCATCCGCCTGGCGTCACAGATCGGCTCGGGTCTGACGGGCGTTCTTTATGTATTGGACGAACCCTCCATCGGCCTGCACCAGCGCGACAACGAGCGCCTGCTCGAGACCCTGCGCCGCCTGCGCAACCTCGGCAACACCGTCATCGTGGTGGAGCACGACGAGGACGCGA
>CANGOK010000046.1 GCA_947455285.1 Beijerinckiaceae bacterium
CAGGAATGGACGGGCATCCGCTGGATGGTCGCCGTTTCGCGCGAAGAGGGTGGACCTACTCTGAAAGAGCAGGCTGACGCGAAAGCGGAAGAGAAGATGACGGGCCTGCGCGCCCTGCCGCTCGTGCGCAAGGCGCTGGAGACTTTCCCCGGCGCGCAGATCGTCGCGATCCGCGCCCCCGAGGCGGAGCCTGAACCCGTCACCGCAGCCATTGCGCCAGAGACGAGCGATGGCGGCGATGAGATCGGCTACGCCGACCAGATCTATACCGAAGACGATTTATGAGGCTCGGACTCCAATGAAAGACATCATGGGTTTGATGAAGCAGGCGCAGGCCATGCAGGCGCGCATGCAGGAGATGCAGGCCGAGATGGAGCAGACCGAAGTCGTCGGCCAATCCGGCGGCGGCCTCGTTCAGGTGACGCTCAGCGCCAAGGGCGCCATGCGCGGCGTCTCCATCGACGCTTCCTTGCTGCGCGCCGATGAAAAGGAAATCGTCGAGGACCTCGTCGTCACCGCCCATGAAGACGCGCGCAAGAAGGGCGAGCGCCTGATGGAAGAGAAGATGAAATCCGTCACCGCAGGCATTCCCCTGCCCCCCGGCATGAAGCTTCCCTTCTGATGGCTGAACGCGTTGCGGGTCCCGAGATCGAGCGGCTTATTCAGCTTCTGGCGAAACTGCCGGGGCTGGGACCTCGCTCGGCGCGCCGGGCCGCGCTGCATCTGATCCGCAAGCGCGAGGAACTGCTTGGGCCGCTCGCAAACGCCATGCAGGTGGCGAAGGAGCGCATCCTCACCTGCACCGCTTGCGGCAATGTGGACACCAGCGATCCCTGCACCGTCTGCTCCGATACGCGTCGCGACCCGTCATTGCTCGTGGTGGTGGAGACCGTCGCGGATTTGTGGGCGCTAGAGCGGGCTGCGGCCTTGCGTGCGCGCTACCATGTGCTTGGCGGCACGCTCTCGCCGCTCGATGGCGTCGGGCCGAAGGACATCAACCTCGACTCGCTTGTGACGCGTGTGGCTGAAGGCGACATCAAGGAGATCATCCTCGCGGTGAACGCCACCGTCGATGGACAAACGACGGCCCATTACATCACCGACATCCTGTCCCATCTCGATGTGAAGATCACCCGCCTCGCCCATGGCGTGCCGGTGGGCGGCGAGCTTGATTATCTCGACGAAGGCACCCTGTCGGCGGCCATTCGTCAACGCACGGATTTTTAAGCGCCGCCATTAGATGCGAGGACCATATGGCGAAGACCCTTGCAGTCACTCTTCCCCATTCACTGGGCGCAGCCGAAGCGAAGCGTCGCATTTCCAGCGGCATCGAGAGCCTGCGCCAGCAATATGCCGCGCAACTAACGCAAGCGGACATCGCCTGGCAGGGCGATCATGCTGACTTGAGAGTTGGCGCGCTGGGGCAGACCATCAATGCGCGGGTCGATGTGGGTGATGACCAGCTTCACATCGAGGTCGATCTGCCATGGCTTTTGCAAAAGCTCGCCGCGCCAGTGCAAGCCTTCCTGACGCGCAAAGGCGAGGACACGCTCAGGCTCACCAAGGGATAGGCGATCCAAGGTGATCGAAAAAGCTGCCTGATTGATCGGCGCTCAAGCCATCTATGACACCAAGCAACCGTGCGGCGGAGGTCTGCGGCGTCTGCACCTCAAGGCCATCCTTGCCAAAGGGATCGGAAAGCTGCGTTCGCACCGTACCCGGATGCAGCGCCACGCAAATCGCCGAGGGACGACGACGATTCAGCTCAATGGCCGCCGTGCGCACAAACTGGTTAAGCGCGGCCTTGGAGGCGCGATAGCCGTACCAGCCGCCCAGATGATTATCGCCAATGCTTCCAACGCGAGCCGAAAGCGTGGCGAAGACCGCCTTGCCCGTTGGCGCAAGCGCAGGCAGGACATGTTTCATCAGCAAGGCGGGGCCAATGGCGTTGAGCGCGAAGGCGCGGGCAAGCTTGCCCGCATCAAGGTCGCGCAGGGATTTCTCTGGACCTTGCGTCTCGTCGTGCAGAAAGCCCGTAGCGTCGATCACAAGCCGCAATTCGCCATGTCTCGCCACATCAGCCACGGCGCGCGCGATGCTGGCTTCGTCTGTAAGATCAAACGCGGGTTCGCTGCGCCGGCTCAGAGCCATGACGTGGGAGAAGCCGTCGCCCGCTCGCAGATTCTCGACCAGCGCAGCGCCAACGCCGCCGCTGGCGCCAAAGACGACCGCCACGCCATCGCGCGGCAAGGATGAGAACTGAACGGGTTGAAGGGCGCTCATGATTTGAGTTTTCCAAAAGCCTTAGACAGATAGGGCCGCACCGGCAGGAACAGCCGATAAGCTCGCTCGAGCGCGAAGGTTACGCCCGGCAGATGCGCTAGCCGCGCAGCCCAGCGCCAACGCGGCAACAGCTTCCAAATTTCGACAAAAGCAGCCGCGCCTGACGCGACCCTTCCATCGCTCAAGCGCACGTGAAACCGCGATAGGGCCGCATCGCGTGTTAGATCGTTGGGCAAATCACACGTAGGCGCCGAGACATCGAGAAAGCAAATGGAACCAGCGCCCTGCTGCGCGCTGTAATGACCAATCTCGGCGCGGCATAAAGGACAAGCGCCATCGTAATAAACAGTCAGGGCGGGGTCAGCGTGAGCCATCTTTAACCCAATGATCAAGCATGGTCCGCGCCATGGCCTCGCCGCTGTCGAAGGCGGCCTCGACGCGCGGGCCAAAGCAATAGTCGCCACAGGCGCCAACCCCCGCCTGTCCGTTCCATAGACATGGAACGCCAGCAGCCTGCTCCACCAGCGCATAACGCCAGCGATGGGCGACCGCGTGGACCGGTGGCGACTGCGCGCCGATAAGGTCAAGCGCGAAAGGTAAGAGCATCTCAAGGATCGCCTCGGGCGTGTGATCGATATGCGCTCGCGACCAATCGGGCCCGGCATGAACCACAAAGGTCTGCTTTGCGTCCGTACGGCCGGGCTTGGAGGAGTTGCGCGCGATCCATGCGACGGGACCCGAATCAAGACGCAGGCTCTCGCCTTCAAACGCGACCGGCCCGTCAAAAGCCAGCATCAGGGCGAGACAGGGCGCGTAGGCGACCGACGCAAGCTCCGGAAAGGACAATCCCCCGGTTTCAAGAAGCGGCTCCGCTTGTGGCGCGGGGATCGCGACGACCACCGCATCAAAGCCGCCATGCGAACCATCGCCAGCCCTAAGGGTCCAGCCCGCAGCTTCACGGCGCAGGCTTTTCACTTCAAAGCCCATGACCGTTTCAAAGCCCCTCGCCATGGCCTGGGCGGGAGCTGTCATGCCGGGGCTGCCGACTATGGCCTCGCCAAACCAGTCGGCCGCCGCGCCTTGCGCGCGCCATTCCTCAGCCAGCGCGATAAAACGCGAGCCGCGGGCCGTGAAATATTGCGCGCCATGATCAAAGCTGAGCTCGCCCGCCCGGCGCGTGGCCATACGCCCGCCAAGGCCGCGGCTCTTGTCAAAGATGACGCAGGTAAGCCCCGCATCACGCAACAGCCGCGCCGCCGCAAGCCCCGCCATTCCAGCCCCGATGATCGCTACCCGTTTCGTCATCTCTCGCCTCATTCGACGAAGATGATACGGGGCGCGACATCAGACGGATCTGGCGGCCTTGTAGCGGGCGAAGCCGTCGGCGCGCAGCTGGCAGGCCGGGCAGACGCCGCAGCCATGGCCCCACTCGTGCAGATCGCCGCGTTCACCCACATAGCAGGTGTGGGTTTCCCGCTGGATGAGTTCGACCAACGCCTGCCCGCCAATCTCTTCGGCGAGGCTCCAGGTCTGCGCCTTGTCGATCCACATCAACGGGGTTTCGAGAACGAAACGCTGGTCCATGCCAAGGTTGAGCGCGACCTGCATGGCCTTGATGGCGTCGTCGCGGCAATCGGGATAGCCGGAAAAATCGGTCTCGCACATGCCGCCAACGATATGTTTGAGCCCACGCCGGTAGGCGAGCGCCGCCGCGAAGGCCAGAAAGATGAGATTGCGGCCGGGCACGAATGTGTTGGGCAGGCCGGTGTCGGCCATTTCGATCGCCACATCCTGCGTGAGCGCGCATTGCGAGACCTGCGCGATGGCGCCGATCTCGATGGTGTGGTCTTCGCCGAGCCGCCCGGCCCACTCTGGCTTCATGCGCCCAAGAGCGTCGCGCAGATTTTCGCGGCAATCAAGCTCCACGCGATGGCGCTGGCCATAGTCAAAGCCAAGCGTCTCCACGTGCTCATATCGGTCGAGCGCCCATGCGAGGCAGGTGGTGGAATCCTGCCCACCGGAAAACAGAACCAGCGCGCCTGAAAGCTTCATTTGATTGTCCTGATCCTGCTGCGAAAAGCAAAGTTTCCGGCCGAAGCCCCTTGTCGAACAGCAAAGCACGTATATCATCGACATCAAGGTTTCGTGAAGAAGCCGTGACGGGGGGACCAGCTTCAGCCGCTATCCGCAAAAGCGCTCCTCGCCGCCTCGCTGCGGCGAGCCTTCGCATCTTATCGCGACTTCAATCCTTCAATCGCCGACGACAAAACATCTGAGAGGAACAGGCTATGACAGACCTGAACGGCAAGGACGGCTTTGACCGCCGCAAATTCCTGACCGGCGCAGCGGTGGCCGGCGTCACGCCCGCGTTGACGCAGACGACGCCCGCACAAGCGCAGGCGGCGGCGCCGCGCCATACGCCCTCGGCCCTGCCCCCGACGACGAAAACCATCGCAGCCGAAACCCAGCCGCCAGGAGAGGAAACGTCCCGCATCGGCGGCAAGCCCGGTTCGGACTATATGATCGACGTCATCAAGACGCTCGACATCAAATATGCGCCTTCGAACTGCGCATCGAGCTTCCGCGCATTGCATGAATCGATGATCAATTACGGGGAAAACAAGAGCCCCGAATATATCAGCTGCATGCACGAAGAGTCCGGCGTCGGCATCGCCCATGGTTATTTCAAGGCGAGCGGCAAGCCCTTGCTCACCATGGTGCACGGCACGGTGGGTCTGCAACATGCGACCATGGCGATTTATAACGCCTATTGCGATCGCGTGCCGCTCATCGTCATCGGCGGCAATGATCTTGACGCCGCGTCACGTCCGCCTGGCGTGCCCACATTCCATGCCGCGCAAGACATCAACGCCATCGTGCGCGATTATACGAAGTGGGACGACACCCCCGTCACGCTGCAGCACTTCGGCCAGTCCATGGTGCGCGCCTACAAGATCGCCATGACTCCGCCCTATGGGCCCGTGGCGATTTCGCTCGACGCCGGCCTGCAACAGGAACCCATTCATGAACATGGCGCGAAACTCTATATTCCGCGCTATGTGCCCACCTCGCCCCCGCAGGGCGATAGCAACGCCGTGCGCGAGGCGGCGAAGCTTCTCGTGGCGGCGGAAAATCCCGTCATCGTGGCGGACCGTTGCGCGCGTACGCCCAATGGCGTGAAGCTGCTCATCGAGCTCGCCGAACTTCTGCAATGCTCGGTCGTCGACCAGGGCAATCGCATGAACTTCCCCAACACCCACTATCTCTATCGTCCCGCTGGCGTCGTCTCGGGCGCCGACGTGGTGATGGGCCTCGAGCTTTCGGATTTCTGGGGCACGGTGAACAGCTTCACCGACAATGGCGAGAATGGCGGCGTCGGCTTCAATTCTCCACGCGTGAAGCCGACGACGAAGATGATCAGCATCACCTCCGTCGATCTGCTCACCAAGTCCAATTATCAGGACTTCCAGCGCTTCCAGACCGTCGACGTCCACATGGCTGCGGATGCGGAGACGACGCTGCCTTCGCTGATCGATGCCGTAAAGTCGGCCATCACGAAAGAACGCGCGAGCGTCATCGCGGAGCGCGTCGAGAAGGCGAAGAAAGCTTACGCGGACATCCGCGCGCGCGACATGCAGGCGGCGGTCGTCGGCTGGGATTCAAGCCCCATCAGCACTGCGCGCCTGTGCATGGAGATCTACGGCCAGATCAAGGATCTTGATTGGTCGCTTGTCTCCTCCGCCGGCGACGTGAGCAATTGGCCCGCGCGCCTCTGGCCCATCGAGAAGCATCATCAGTGGCTCGGCAAATCCGGCGGCTATGGCGTGGGTTATGGCGCTCCCGCCAGCGTCGGCGCGGCCCTCGCCAATAAGGAGCTTGGCCGCTTCTCGGTGTCGATCCAGTCGGACGGCGATCTTATGTTCGCGCCCGGCGTCTTGTGGACCGCCGCCAAGCACAAAATTCCGCTGCTCTCCGTCATGCACAACAACCGCGCCTGGCATCAGGAGGTCATGCACGTTCAGCGTCTGTCGAACTTCCGCAACCGCAAGGCCAACTACGGTGATGACATGGGCCCAATCGGCACCATGATCCAGAACCCTGACATCGAATATCACAAGCTCGCCGAATCCATGGGCTGGTGGGCGAAAGGCCCGATCAAGGATCCCGCGCAGCTCGGCCCCGCCATCAAGGAGGCTGTCGCTGTCGTGAAATCCGGCCAACCCGCCCTTCTCAATGTTTGGACCCAGCCGCGCTGAGGGAGACGATCGATGCGTAACATGAAAATGATCACCGCAGTCGCCGCGACACTGCTCCTCTCGGGGGGCGCCGCATATGCGGCCTCGGCGGAAAAGGGCAAGGTCGCTTTCGGCAAGAACGGTTGCTGGCAATGCCATGGATGGGAAGGACAGGGCGGCAACGCTGGCCCCAAGCTCGCCCGCACGCAACTGCCTCTTGAGGCCGTGATGACCTTCGTGCGCGCCACGAACGGGCCAATGCCTCCCTTCTCCAAAAAAGTGCTGTCCGACGAGGACCTCACGGATATCTACGCCTTCATCTCCGCCCAGCCAGCCCCGCCTGATCCCAAGACGATCCCGCTGCTGGCGCGCTGACCCTTAAACGAACCAAGATATGCGCCTCCGGCCCCACGCCGGAGGCGTTTTGTCGCCTCGCCCTATACTTGCGCTTGAAGCGTCCATGAGTCATTCATGCCGCGATATCGCAAAAGACCGGCGCCAATGCGCAGCCAGTCGCAATCGGGGAGTTTTACGCCATGCACTCAGTCATCGACAGCCCTGCGGATTGGCGCGGCGCGGATGTGGTGAAGCGCACCGACTGGATCCATGAATTCTCCCCCGAAGAAATAGCCGAAATCGACGCAGCGACGCGCCATGCGCTCGCCAGCGGCAAGACGATGGAAAGCCTGACGAAGGACGATTTCCCCCTGCCGCTCGTGTCGAAGCGCATCGACCATGCGCGCACATTCCTTGAAGAAGGGCTCGGGATCTACCAATTCCGCGGCATCAATGTGGATGGCTATGACAAGGCCACGCTGAGGCTCATGTATTGGGGCATCGGCAAGCACATGGGCACGGCTGTGTCGCAGAGCAAGGATGGCGATCTGCTCGGCGACGTGCGCGATGTCGGCGTCGACGTGAACAGCCCGCAGGGACGTGGCTATAAGTCGAACCAGCGCCTGACCTTCCACACCGACACCTGCGATGTCGTGGGCCTCATGGTGCTGCGCGTCGCCAAGGCGGGCGGCCTCAGCCTGCTGGCGAGCTCGCATGCGATCCACAATCACCTCGCGCGCACACGCCCCGACCTGCTCGAAGCGCTCTACCAGCCCTTCACCTGGAGCTGGCAGACGCAGGAGCCTGTGGGCGGAACGCCCTATTACCAGCAGCCGCTCTTCTCCATGAAGGATGGCAAGCTTTCGTGCCGCTATGTGCGCGTGCACATCACCTCTGGTCAGCGATTCCCTGAAGTGGCGCGCCTGACCCCCCTGCAGATCGAGGCGCTGGACGCTTTCGACAACCTGGCGTGGAGCGAGGATTTCCACTTCTCCTTCATGTTCAAGCCGGGCGACCTGCAATTCGTGAACAATCATGTCGCGCTTCATTCGCGCACCAGCTTCGAGGATTACGAAGAGACCGACCGCAAGCGCCACCTGCTGCGCATGTGGCTCTCGGTGCCCAACAGCCGTCCCCTGTCCGACGCACTCTCTACGATCTATCAGGACCGCAAGGGCGGCGAGGTGCGCGGCGGCTTCCCCTCGCGCACGGGCAAATATATCTACGAATCCACCGGCGCCCTTTCGGATTAAGGCCATGCTGCGCATAGCCATACTCGACGATTACCAATCCATCGCCCGCAGCATGACCGACTGGTCGCGCATCGGGCCCGATGCGGAGATCGTCAGCTTCAATCGGCACCTCAGCGAGGCAGAGGCGGCTGTTGAGCTGAAGGATTTCGATGTGCTCTGCATCATGCGCGAGCGCATGGCTTTGCCGCGAAGCCTCATCGAAGCACTGCCGCGCCTGAAGCTGATCGCCGTCACCGGCTCGCATACGCAGGTCATCGACGTTGAAGCGGCGCGCGAGCGCTCCATTCCCGTGACGCTGACCGCGCCGCGCGCTTCCTATTCGGCGGCGGAGCTGACATGGGCTCTTGTGCTGGCGCTGGCGCGCAAGATCACGGTCGAGGACCGCAACATGCGCGAAGGCCGCTGGCAAACGAGCGTCGGCTTCCGGCTCGAAGGTCGCACCCTCGGCCTCATCGGACTTGGCACACTGGGCGCGCGCGTCGCTCGCTTTGGCCAGGCCTTCGACATGCCTGTCATGGCATGGAGCGCCAATCTCGACCCGCAGCGGGCGCGCGATCTTGGCGTCGAGCCCGTGTCGAAAGAGGAATTGCTGCGCCGCTCCGATGTGATCAGCATCCATCTCAAGCTGGGCCCGCGCAGCCGTGGTCTCATCGGTGCGCAAGAACTCGCTTTAATGAAGCGCAGCGCCGTGCTGGTGAACACATCGCGTGGGCCGATCATCGATCAGGACGCGCTGGCTCAGGCGCTCGGCAATGGAGTGATCGCCGGCGCCGCGCTTGATGTATTCGAGCCCGAGCCGCTGCCCGTCGACCATCCCGCACGCAGCCTGCCCAACACGGTCCTGACGCCGCATATCGGATTCGTGACGGAGGAGTCCTATCGGGAATTCTTCGCGCGCGTCGTGGATTCCATCATTGAGTGGCGCCACAATAGCGCTCAGGCATAGTCAACGAAAACACGAGGAGGAAACGCCATGAGAACGATCCACGCAGCCGCGCTCATGCTGGCGGGTCTGGTCATGTCCGCTCCCGCAAAAGCGCAGACCCCCGCGCAGGATTTTTATCGCGGCAAGACGATCACCTTCATCATCGGCTATGGGCCGGGTGGCGGCGTCGATTCCGCCTCGCGCCTCATCATCCGCCATCTCGCCCGCTTCATTCCCGGCAAGCCTGAATTCACGCCCCAGAATATGGAAGGCGCCGGCGGCGTCATCGCGGGCAATCATCTGGGCGCTCGCGCCTCAAGAGACGGCCTGACCATCGGCCTGCCCGGCCGCAGCTGGTTCGTTGAAGGGCTTGTGAAGAGCCCCGGCGTCACCTTTGACCCCACCAAGTTCAGCTATATCGGCAGCACCGGCGTCAACAATCAGATGCTGTACCTACGCGGCGACCTGAACATCAAGTCGCCTGAGGATCTGAAAAACTATCCGCAGAAGATTCCCGCCGCGGGCATCGGCGCAGGCACCCCCACGGTGACCATACCGAACATGCTTGCCGAATATGGCTACCCGCTGCGCACGGTGCTCGGCTACAATTCATCTGCGCGTTCGCTGTTGGCGCTGGAGCAGGGCGAAGTCGGCGCCTATTACACGCCAGAAGACAGCTTCACCAAGCGTCCCGACCTCATCGAGAAGAAGGTCGTCGTCCCGGTGCTGCAATCAAAGCGGATCGTGCCCGGCCTCGCGGTCGTCGCCGACATCGTGCCGAAGAAGGACCACGCCGTCCTTGGCCTCTTCAACGCCTATGACGACACCGGCCTGATGGTCGTCGGTCCGCCCGGCATTCCCACGGACCGGCTCGAAATCCTCCGCAAGGCCTTCATCGAGATGTGCAACGACGCCGACTTCCGCAAGGATGCGGCCACCGCTGGCGAACCCGTCGGCTCGCCCATTCCTGCGCCCGAGCTTGAAAAGATCATGGCCGGCCTCGCCGCCGCCGCCACGCCCGAGGTCGTAAAGGAATACCGTCGCCTCGGTCAGGCGAAATGATGGCGGGGCGCTTTTGGAGCGCCCCGCATTGACATAAGAGTCAGGGCGATTCGCCCGAGGAGTTGCCCATGCATATCATCGACTCTCACTTCCATTGGTGGCCCCGGTCGGTCTTCGAGACCCTCTGCAAGCGCACGCAGGTCCCCTACGCCAGGCCCAATGACAAGGGTTGCTACACCTGCGTGCTGCAAGATGGCGCCGATTATACGATGAACAGCTGGCCGGACTGGTTCGACATCGACGAGCAGTTCGAACATATGGACAAGCTCGGCCATCGCATCGACGCGGTCGGCTCCATCGGCCCCTTCTCCGTTTATTTCTCCTCCCTGCCGAAAGAAGAAGGCCGCGACCTCGCCATTCAGTGGAATGAGGAAATGGCCTGGGCGCAGCGGCGTTATCCCGGCCGTTTCTGGGGCAGCGCGGCGATCCCCTTTCAGGATGAAAAGATCGCCATGGATGTGCTGGAGGACGCCATCGGCCGCCTCGGCCTCATGGGCGTCAATCTTCCGGGCTCCATCGGCGCCGATCCGCGCATCGACACAGAACGCATGCAGCCTTTCTATGCACGCTGCGCCGAGCTTGGCCTGCCCGTCTTCATGCATCCGACCGACGCCATCTTCAACCATATGCTCGACGGCTATAATGGCGCGCTTTTCCTTTCGCTCGGCCGCGTGGTCGAGGTGAGCGTGGCGGCCATGCGTCTCGTTCTTTCAGGCACGCTGGAGCGTCATCCCGATCTCAAGCTGATCATGTCCCACACAGGCGGCGCGCTGCCCTATCAGTCCGGCCGCATGGACAAGAACACGAAGAATGCGAAGCTGCCGCGTCCCGCAAGCGACTATCTCAAGATGATGTACACGGACACGGTGAGTCCGCATTCGGCGGGCATGAAATTCGCCATCGAATATTACGGCATCGACCGCGTGATGTATGGCACCGACTATCCCTGCTGGGATCCGGCGACCTGCCTCGCCCTCATTGAGGAGCTGAACCTGTCGGAGACCGACAAGCAGAAGCTGTTCTACGACAATGCGCGGCGCATCCTGAACCTGCGCGATCCGCAGCCTGCCAAGGCGCCGGAGATGGCTTTCGGGAAGTAATGCGAAATGGCCCGCGCGGGGCGGGCCATCAAAGCTTTTGAATCAAAGACCGATCATCCGGGCGCCGACCCACCGGCGCCCGTCGGTCACAAGCTCCACATCGAGCACGAAGGGCGCTGAAGCCGTAAAGCCCTGCGCGCTCTCAGCCATATTGGCGACAGGAGCGAGCGGATAGGAACCGCGCGGCTGTTCGGCCACCCAGTTATTGACTTCGCCCAGCGAACCAAACGTGCGCGCGACAGCCTGCGCCAGCGTCTCACCAGACTGCAAAGAGAAATCCATGAGCGCGGCGTGAGCGCGATCCATGGACTGCTGCACGCCAGCGTCTTTCGCGAAGCTGCGCACATGACGCGTCCATGCGCCCTTGTAGGCGAGCGACACGCGGGCGGCGAAAGTCTCCCCCAGAGACCCCATGGAATCCGTGCGCACAAAGGCGCGGCTTGATCGAAGATCCCCGGCGACGAGGGTGAAACATTCCTCCGCGCCGCCAAGGCGGGCGACGGATTCAGCGGGGGCGATGAAATCGCGCGCATGGGCGCTCGAAACGTCGACAGCGCCGCAAGCCGCCTGCGCCAAAGCATCCGCCTTCGTCAGAAGCAAACGCTCCACCGCATCGGAGTCATTGCGCGCGCGAGCGAAGGCCTCGGTGACGTCAACCAGTTCGACGCCCGGCGCCGCCTGCAGGATCGCCTGCGCATGGCCTGCAGGAAAATCATCGAGTTCGAGAATGCCGATGCGCTTTGCGCCATCACGAGCGATATGTTCGCCGATGAAGGCGGAGGGGCGCGGCGTGGTCGTGACCTCGCCAGCGGGCATCACGGAGCTGATCCATTCAGCGACGCGCTTCGACAGGGCGGTGGCGAAAACCATTTCACCCTGCGCTGGCGCGTATAGCAGCCCTTCGTTCCAGTAGGGCGTGAAGCCCGTCAGCCACCAGACCGAACCGCCGCGCGCGATATTGGTGTAAGCGACGAAGACATCGACGCCCTCGCGCGCAAGCTCGGCGCGCAGGCGCGCGAGACGATCAGCAAGAGCGCTTGCAGGAACCTCTTGCGGATCCCAAGCCATCAAACCACGACGCATGGCATCCTCACTGCAAGGGAACGGAGAAGAGTTCGCGCGGCGTGCCGCAGAGCAATTCATGCCCGCTTTCACGCACGACGAGCGAATCGCCCAGCACCAGATAGCCCACCGCCGGGTGATAGGTGTTGGGGTGCACGATGAGCGTCATGCCCGTTTGAAGCGTGATGTTCACATCTTCAAGAATGGCGGGCTTCTGATCGGGGAATAGACCCATGCCATGGCCGCGCACGCGCGTATATTCCGACGTCACATATTCGCCGAGGCCGTATTTGCGGAAGACGTCGTTCTCGGCGCGCGCCACGTCAGCCGCCGTGACGCCAGCGCGCACAGTGGCGATGCCAGCTTCCATGGCTTCGAGATAAACGGCGAAAGCCTGACGCTGCGCTTCGCTGGGCTCGCCGACGACGAGCGTGCGGCAGATCTGCGCATAATAACCATCAAAGCAGGGCGTCAGCTCCGTGGTGACCATGTCGCCTTTCTTGAGGATCTTGCCGCCGGGAGGCGCCATGCCGCGCACTTCCTGACCGCCGACGCCGACGATCATGAAATTCTCCGGCACGCCGTTGGCCCGGAAGAAGGACTCCATCTCGGCGACGAGTTCGTAATCCTTGCGGCCCGGACGCGCAGCCTGACGAAAGATGGCGTAGCCTTCGTCTGCGAGCGCAGCCGCCTTGCGGACCGCCGCTATCTCGACTTCCATCTTCGTCATCAGCAGGCGCTCGACGATTTTCGCGCCATCGGTGACGCGCAGATCCTTGTCGCCATGCAAGAGCCCATAGGGCAGCAGATGGTAGGGCGCGGCCGCGATGTTGTGATTGCCTGCGCGCGATAACTGCCGCTTCGCTTCCTGCACGAGCGCGGGAGCGAAGATGGTTTCGCATGTGCTGTCGCTGCGCGCGCGCTCACACTCGGCGGGATCATCGAGGATGAGGGTAATCGAGCCATCGTCACGCACAAGCGCGATGCCCTGCCCCTCCTGAATGCCGAAATCCGTCGCATAGCGCAGATGATCGGCATGCCAGTTATTGCCGAAGAGCACGAGAACTTCGACGTTCTCGCTCTTCATGGCTTCCTTCAGGGCGCCTTGTCGCGCCGCCAGCGCTTCCTTGCTCATTCAAGCCTCATTGGTGCGAAGCGAGGTTACGTCGATCAGGCGCCAGCGCGCCAGCCGTAAAATTCCGACGCATTGCTAGCGGAGACAAAGCCCTGCGCAACGTCGTTGGCGATTTCTACACGATCGCGCTTCTTGGGATCGCCATAACCGCCGCCGCCCGCCGTGAGGAAGGTGACGGAATCGCCCTTCATGAGCTGGATTTCCGTTCCCTTGTAGACCGTGCGGTCTGCGGCTCCATTCGAATGGATCACCGCGACATTGTGCGCGCCGACGCCGCCGCCCGACAGGCCCCACGGGGGAACCTGCGTACGCTCGCAGTTGATCGTGACCTTGCAGGGGACGAGCGTGCGATAGGTGATGCGAACGCCAAGGCCGCCGCGATATTCGCCCGCGCCGCCAGAATCCTCGCGCAGGGCATGTTCTTCAACAAGCACCGGATAGCGAATCTCCTGCAGTTCGACAGGCGTGTTGCGCACGTCGCCCTGACAGACCGAGACGCTGGCGTCCTCGCCGTCTTCGGTCGGGCGCCCGCCCCAGCCGCCGCCGAAAATGTTGAGCAGCAGGAACCGGCTGCCATCTTCACGGAAGCCATAGAACGAACAGCCGCCCATATCGCCCTTGTGGGCGGCGGGAATGACATGGGGAAGCGCAGGCGCGAGCGCCTTGAGGATCGTGTCGATGGTGGTCGGCAGCGCGATGCTCCACAGGCCGATGGCCGTGCCAGGCTTGGCGCTGACGATCGTGCCTTCGGGAATGATGACGTCGAGCGCACGGAAACAGCCGTCATGCACGTCAAGCTCAGGCGAGGTGATCGCCTTGAAGGCGACGCGCGCCGCCGCGATGCCGCCTGACTTGCCGGAGTTAAGCGGCGAATGGGTCTGTGGATTCATCTCGGAGAAGTCGACCGTCATGGTCGAGCCCTTGATGGTGACGGTGGTCTTGATCTTGATGGGCTGATCGAGATTGCGGCCGTCATTGTCGAGCGCGCTTGCCGCAACATAAACGCCATCGGGAATTTTCTCGATGACGCTGCGCACGGCCATGTCGGCCTGATCCCAGATGCGGTCGATGCAAGCTTCGACCACATCGCGGCTGTAACGCTGGACAAGCTCGCCATAACGACGCGCGCCAAGCTGGCAGGAAGCGATCTGCGCACGCATGTCGCCAAGGCAGGCCTGCGGGAAGCGCACGTTGTCGTGGATGATCTGCCACAAGGTCTCGTTGCGAACGCCCGCTTCGTAAATCTTCAGCGACCGCATCTGCA
>CANGOK010000047.1 GCA_947455285.1 Beijerinckiaceae bacterium
TTCCTTTGGCTCGTGGATCGGCATGCAGTTGCTGATGCGCCGCCCGGAGATCGAGGGCTTCATCTCCATCGCGCCGCCGGCCAACCGCTTCGATTTCTCGTTCCTCGCGCCCTGCCCCTCCTCGGGCCTCTTCGTCCATGGCGATCAGGACCGCGTGGCGCCGCTCAAGGAAGTCATGGGCCTCATCGAGAAGCTCAAGACGCAGCGCGGCATTGTGATCGAACATGCAGTGATCGAGGGCGCGAACCACTTCTTCGAGAACCGCGTCGAGCCGCTCATTGAAGAGATCGGCCGCTACCTCGACCGCCGCCTCGACAACCCGCCGCTGCTGCCGACCCCGGCCCGGGCGGTCAAGTAATCACCGGGCTGGCGTCGCCAGCACTCCGCCACCATGCGGCGTAGGCACGCCCGTGGTGGTCGGGAAGGTGATCGGCAATCCCTCCATGCTCCGCACGGCGAGATAGGCGAAGGCCTGCGCCTCCATGGCGTCGACTGACCAGCCGTGCTGCTCCGCCGTCGAAACCTTGCAGCCAAGCCGCCTCTCCAGCTCCACCATGAGGGTGGGATTGCGCGCGCCGCCGCCGCACACGACCAGTTCGTGAGGCTTATCCGGCAGATGCGGCAGAAGCCGGGCGACGCTCGCCGCCGTGAAGGCGGTCAGGGTCGCGGCGGCGTCCTCCAAGGAAAGCCCCTCGACAACGCCCCTTGAAAATGTATTTCTATCCAGAGATTTAGGTGGTGTTTTCTCAAAATATGGATGATCTAAAAGCTGCTCCAAAGCCGCTTCATCCACCCGTCCCCTGGCCGCCGTGCGGCCACCCCGATCCATCGGCTTGCCGGCGCGGGCGTGCATGAGATCGTCCAGCAGCGCATTGCCGGGCCCGGTGTCGCAAGCGATGGGGTCGAGGTCATCGTCGACATAGGTGACATTGGCGACGCCGCCGATATTCAAAAAAGCGACCGGTCCCTTGAGACCCGCAGCCTCAATGAGCGCCCGGTGATAGACCGGCACGACGGGCGCACCCTCCCCGCCCGCCGCCACGTCAGCTGCACGGAAATCATAAGACACACGAATGCCAATCCGGTCAGCCAAAGCCTGACCGTCGCCGATCTGCACCGTGAGACCTTCGCGCGGCCGGTGGATCACCGTCTGGCCGTGGAACCCCACCACATCGACCCGGCTCGCCTCGACCCCATGCTGTTCCAAAAACCGCTCCACCGCCTCCGCGTGCCGGCGAGTGACCATCCGCTCACATGCGAGGATGGCGGGCGGGCGGGCGTTTCGATCACGTAGGGTCACAGCCTCATCAAGGGCTGCGCGCAACAGCTTGCGGTCGGCGGCCCCATAGGGACGAAACAGGCTCGGCCCCTGACGCACATCGTTGCGCCCATCGGTCTCGATGAGAGCGACATCCACCCCATCCATGGAGGTGCCGGACATAAGGCCGATGGCCGTGAACAGGGGCATGATCGAATCCGCGTGAACGACGAAGCCTAGCATTCAGCCTCGCTCAAGGCTGCGGCCTGCGGGCAACGGGAACGCGAATTCCACTGCCCTGCGGCGCAGTTGTGGTGTACCTTGTCAAAAATCGGAGGGACGGAACATCATGCTCATCAGGAAACTCTGCATCGCCGCCACCATGTCGCTGACCGCGACAGTCGCTTTCGCCCAAGCGCCAAGCGCCCGCATCCGCGGTACGGTTGAAAAGCTCGAAGCGGGCGTCGCTACCGTGAAGACCACCGAAGGTCAGAGCGTGACCTTGAAGCTTGCGCCAAATCTCGCCGTTTCAGCTGTGGCGAAAATCAGCGCGGCGGACATCAAGCCCGGCTCCTATATCGGCGCCGGCGCGCGTCCTTCGGCTGACGGCTCCTTGAACGCCATTCAGGTCATGGTCTTCCCAGAGGCGCAGCGCGGAACCGGCGAAGGCCACCGCGACTGGTCCGCCATGCCCCGGACCACCATGACCAACGCAACCGTCGCCGAGACCGTGAGCGCCGTGAATGGCCCGACGGTGACGCTGAAATACAAGGACGGCGAGAAGAAGCTTGTCATCGGCCCCGACGCCACGATCCTGACCACGGTTCCCGCAGAGACGTCAGACCTCAAGGTCGGCGCAGAGCTCGTGACCACCGCCACGAAAAACGACGACGGGACCTTCTCGACCGCTCGCGTCACCGTTGGCAAGAACGGCGTCGCGCCGCCTTTGTGAAGTGAAATAAGGGGGAGCGGCGAAGGCGCCATTGCGATTTCCGCGCCCCTCCCCTAAACCTCGCCCACCCCGCGAGGTCATCATGTCCGCATCATTCGTTCCGAAATCCGATTTCCTGTCCGTGCTCATGGAGCGCGGCTATATCCACCAGTGCTCCGACTTCGAGGGCGTCGACGCAAAGGCCAAGGCTGGCGAACTGACCGCCTATATCGGCTTTGACTGCACCGCACCGTCCCTGCATGTGGGCTCTCTGGTGCAGATCATGATGCTGCGCTGGCTGCAGAAGACCGGCGGCAAGCCCGTGCCGCTCATGGGCGGAGGCACGACGCGGGTCGGCGATCCCTCCGGCAAGGATGAGAGCCGGCGCATGCTCTCCCTCGATGACATCGAGGCCAACAAGACCAGCATCAAGCAGGTCTTCTCGAAATTCCTGAACTTCGGCGACGGCAAGACCGACGCCATCATGCCCGACAACGCCGAATGGCTGACGGCCCTCAACTATATCGACTTCCTGCGTGACGTGGGCCGCCACTTCTCGGTCAACCGCATGCTCTCGATGGATTCGGTGAAGATGCGCCTTGAGCGCGATCAGGAACTCTCCTTCATCGAATTCAACTACATGTGCCTGCAGGCCTATGACTTCGTTGAGCTGCACCGGCGCTATGGCTGCCTTTTGCAGATGGGCGGATCGGACCAGTGGGGCAATATCGTCACCGGCATCGACCTTGGTCGGCGCATGGGCGCCCCCCAGCTCTACGCCCTCACCTCGCCGCTGCTGACCACGGCCTCGGGCGCGAAGATGGGCAAGACGGCCGCAGGCGCGGTCTGGCTCAATGCAGACATGCTGCCGGTCTACGACTACTGGCAGTATTGGCGGAACACCGAGGATGCCGACGTCGGCCGCTTCCTGAAGCTCTTCACTGATCTCCCCATGGACGAAATCCGCCGCCTTGAAGCTCTGGCAGGCGCTGAGATTAACGAGGCGAAGAAGATCCTCGCCACTGAGGCGACCGCCATGCTGCATGGCCGCGAGCAGGCGCTTGCCGCCAGCGAAACCGCTCGCAAGACCTTCGAAGAAGGCGCGCTGACGACCAGCCTCCCCACTGTCGAAATCTCTGCGGGCGAACTGACTGCGGGCGTCGGCGTCCTCAACGCCTTCGTAAAGGCGGGCCTTGTTCCCTCGACCGGCGAAGCGCGCCGTCAGGTCAAGAGCGGCGGCCTTCGCATCAATGATGCGGTGGTTAGCGATGAGCGCGCGCAGCTGACAAACGCCGACCTGACAAGCGAAGGCGTGATCAAGCTCTCCTTTGGTAAGAAGAAGCACATCCTTCTCGCGCCTCGCTGAGGCGCCTCAGCGCGGCGCCTGCTGGGGCGTTGGTTGTGGCAGGGTCGGAATCGGCCCTCCGAGGCCTCCCGGACCGAACAGATTGCGCAGGAAGCCCGGCGCGATGGCCGAGAGCGGATTGATCGTCAGTTGCGGCGCGCTGATGGCCCCGGTCGCGCGGAAGTTCACGGCGAACAGCCCCTCATTGGAGCCTCCACCGAGGATCGGCCCAAAGACAGGGATCTGCGAGAAGAGATTATTGACCCCGTAGAAGGGCACAAAAGTCCCGGCGACATTCAGCCGATCTCGATCAAAATCCAACGAACCGTCCAGCTTGATTCCGATCTGATTGCCGACCAGCAGGCCATCGCGCACAGCGACCTCGCCGCCTGAGCGGGTGAACGAGGCCTGCATGCGGGTGAAGACCGCCGCTGTCGTGTCGATCCTGATGGCGCCCTTTTCATCGCGCGCCGCGACGCCCTCGGTCACAAGACGGCGCAAAGCGGGCTCATCGCGCAGGATGAAATCGCTGACCCGGAAAGAACCATCGATGCCTGAAGGGTCCATGCGAGCGGCCAGTTCGAACCTTCCGCCTTCCATGCGTTTATAAAAATCGAGAAAGCCCAGGAACGCGCCGCCATCTGCGGTCGAAATAGAAATCACGGGATCGCCCGCCGCCGAACGTGTCGTGACGCCGATGACGGGAGCTCTGACGGTGCGCGCCTGCATCTGAAAGTTTCGCACCGCCCCACCGTGCCGCGAGATCTTAAGCTCCATCCCCGAAAGGTTCTGGCGGTTGCCGCCCACGACCGTTCCGGCGCGCAGATCAAGCTCGATGTCTTTCGACGCGCTGATGTCCTTGCCCGCATTGTCGCCAAAGACACTTTTCAGGAAGGGCTTCGCATCGACGGTGCTGGCGCGAACGGTGATCTTGACGCCATCCTTCCCCTCTTCCGCGTCGACCTTCATGTCGTCGCCGGACGAGAGGCGCAGCTGCGAAAAACGAGCGGAGCGGAAGCCCCCGGCGCCATCAAGTTCGATGACCCCGCGCGCGCTCGCGCCACCAGCGGCATCGAAGACGAACTGATCGATGGTCGCGCCGCGCACATTGCTGTCGAAAAGGAACGTCGCCTTGGCGGGCCTGCCTGCGGGTTTCACCAGACCCGGCAGGACGCCGTCGAGGCCAGTGCGCTGAAGATCGAGCTCCACCTGCGCAGGCGGCGGGTCCTTCACACCGAAGGCGGAAGTGACTTTCGCCCCGATAGGCCCTGTGACGCCCGCCCCAAAGGCCATGCCCATGCGGTTGCGCCCGGCCTCATCGAGCGTGAAGCCTATGGTGGCGTCCATGTCCCCACCCGGAGGCTTCTTCATTTCGAT
This sequence comes from Beijerinckiaceae bacterium, assembly GCA_947455285.1. GTDB lineage: Bacteria > Pseudomonadota > Alphaproteobacteria > Rhizobiales > Beijerinckiaceae > Terripilifer. Next base: position 4,912 of record CANGOK010000047.1, read on the forward strand.
TGTGGCGGGGGCGCCGAACAAGCGACCCTGCCCCGAGGCCTTCAAGCCCGTCGGATCGCTGGCGACGGTAAGAGAGCCCTGCTCCAGCCTCTCCTTGCCGACGAGCTTGTCGATTGTGAGGTTGGCTATATTGGCGTTGACGCGCACGACCGTGTCGCCGGGGTTCACCTTCTTGCTCAACTTCAGATTGATGTTGAGCTGGGCGTCGACCTGGCCTTTCATCACCGAGCTGTCGATCTGCATTCCGCCATAGGGCTTCATGCCGTCCCTGCCCAGAATGTCGGCGACAGCATCCATAGGGCCCGTCAGACGCGCGACGACAGTCGCCGGCGCGGGCGTCTTCTCATTTTCCGGGGCTGAAAAAGTCCCGTCCACGAGGGTCAGCTTTCGCCCGTTGCGCCCTTCCATGGCGCCTTTTGAAAAGCTGAGGCTGGTTGCGCGGCCGGTTACGACGCCGATGGCCTCAACGCCCGCCAGCGGCGGCACTCCCGGCAGAAGCTGCAAGGCGCCGTTCGATACAGCGAAATCGAAACGGAGCGAAGGGTCTGGAGGCGGATCGTGGCGTCTGAGCTCGGCGAAGGCGGTGGCGTCGAAGTCGAGAGACAGCTTTCCCGCGACCGTCCCGCCCTGCAGGTTATCCATCAGATAACCCCGCACGGGAGGTGCGACAGTGCTCGGCCATAGACGCAGCACGGCGGTCGTTGGCATGCGCCCTATGGCGAGAGCGATCCGCAGCCTTAGGTCCGAGGGATCCCTAAAAATAGCTTCCAGCGTTGCGGTGAGATCAATATGCGGACCGAAGGCTTCGAGACGGTCGATGGTCAACACGCCTGCTTCCGGGGAAAATCGCGCGGAGATGCGGCCGCGCTCAACGGGCATCATAAAGTCGCCCGCCCGCTCCGGCCCAAACACTGAGCCGGGCGAACTCGCCATCTCAATCCGCCAGGCCTCCCCTGCAGAGGCGGGCGGCGTCACGGTTCCCGATGCTGCGATCCGGGAAGCGCCCGCGCGCCACTCGACGCCATCCAGAAGGAAGCGTTGAGCCGCAGGGTCAAACCGCAAGCCGCCTCGCAGCGAATCCACCAGAAATGGCTCGTGGTCGGGATCCCTGAGATAGACATAGCCCGAACCGAAGGAAAATGACCCGCTTGAGACGCCAAGCCGTCCATCACTCGCCATCGACAGCCGCGCCTTGAACGAAAGCGGCATGTCGAAGTCGAAATCCGGCTCACGCAAACCGCCGACAAGGGACATTTCATCGAAGGTGAGATTAGTCACCTCGACATCAAGCGCCTGATCGGCGCCAGCCCCGCTGGTCTGAGCGTCAAAGCGCCAGCGGCCGTTTGGCCCACGCGCCGAAAGACCCAGATGCGCCATGGACCGGCTCTTGTCGAAGGCGAATTCGAGCCCGTCGAAATTGACCGCCCGACCCGTCGCCTGATCCTCGAAAGCAAGGCTGCCCCGGGCGACGCCAACATGTTTAAGTTCGCCAAGAATGGAGTTGCGGCTCGTAGCGATATCCATGACCGAGCGCAGCGCTTCGCCCATGACCTGCGTCACAGGAGCCTTCTCTCTTATGGGAACTGCAAGATCGACGCTTTCCCCTGAGGGTCTCGCCGGGCCGCGCAACACGACCGGATCATTGCCGGCCGACACCGAAACCGACCCGTCCGGCTGGACCGAGAGGCGAATGTCGAGATCAAAAAGTTCGAGCCGTGACGGGGCGAATTGCCCGATCAATAGCGCAGGCAAATGGATCAGAACTTCCGCCCGCGGGGCGGCGATGATCGTGCGCCCGCCCGGATCGCTCACCACCAGATCCGAAACGCTGACCCCGGGCCCGCGACCGCCATTCTCAATGACCGCGTCGGAAAAACGGAATCGATAGCCATCGCCAAGGCGCTCGTCGAGCGCGCTTTGGATGCGGGGCTTGAACGCCTCAAGCGAAATCGGGCCCTGACTAAGGCGCGACGCCAGCAAACCGGCGCAGATCGCGCCAATGAAGGCGATCCCCGCCGCGACATAAAAGAGAACGACGAAGGCGCGAAACGCAGGACCCCGAGGAGCTTTCTGAAGACAAGCCTCATCCGAGCTGCGGCGATGCGCAAAGCGCCCGCGCAGCTTCGCCAGCGCGGTGTCGCGCCGCTTATGATGCGTCTCATCGACCAAAGGGCCCGGAACCTTCCTCAGCGGCATTGCCAATGCCTGCCTTGATTCGGCAAAGTACAGCTTCTTATGGCGGCTGGCATCTGAATGGGACAGCTCTCAGGCCAAATGACAATTCAATGGGACGAAAGGAAGGCGTGATGTCGAACGTACCTGCAGCCGGGACCAAGGCCCCAGCATTTGATCTTCCGACGGACGGCGGAGGCAAGCTCAGCCTCAAGGCGCTCAAGGGCAAGAAGGTGGTGCTTTATTTCTATCCCAAGGACGACACCTCAGGCTGCACCCGCGAAGCCATCGACTTCAACGGCCTCAAGGCGGAGTTCGAGAAAGTCGGCGCCGTAGTTGTCGGCGTTTCACCAGATACGCCCGCAAGCCACGATAAATTCAAGAAAAAGCACGCGCTCGACTTCCCACTCGTCGCAGACGTCGAAAAGTCCATGCTGGAGGCCTATGGCGTTTGGGTGGAGAAGAGCATGTACGGCCGCAAATATATGGGCGTTGAACGCACCACCCTGCTGATTGGCGCCGATGGCAATGTGGCGCGGGGCTGGAACAAGGTGAAGGTCCCCGGACACGCTCAAGAGGTCCTGGAGGCGGCGGCGGCGCTGAACTGACTGCCCATTTTGTTTCTATAAAATTAACTATAGTTGCAAATATTGGGCGGACAGATTCGTGGAATTTTCCGCCCATGCCATTTTCCAGACGAGATTCAAAGCAAAGCGCATTGCCGCGGGGTGCCCCGCACGATGGCGTCACCTTATGTCTGGTCGCGTGCTGGTTGGTCATTGCACTGCTCACGAGCGCAGGACTGCTTTATTGGGTCGTCTTTCGAGACGATGTGCTGGAAGCTCTGCTGCGCCGACAGGCGGATATGAAACAAGCCTATGAGGATCGTTTGGCGTCCCTGAATGCTCAGGTGGACAGGATGGCCAGTCGAAAATTGCTCGACCAGAACACCATCGAAGGGCGCGTGCGAGAACTGGCGTCGCGGCAGGCCCTACTGGAATCGCGCTCTGCGACGATTGCGGCCCTCCTAGACCAAATCGGGGCAAGCCCCGATACGACCACCCCCATAGCCCGGTCGTCTCCGGCGCCTGTCTTACCCGCTCCGAGCGTAACGGCGCCGCCGGTCGCCGCAGACAAGCCACGCCCGCAAGCGACCATCGAGCTGCGCTCAAGCCTCGACAGCGCCGCCCCCGCATCAACGGAGAAGGTTGCAAATCCGGACATTCAACTGAGCGCCATAGGGCGCGATCTGGAGCGGATTGAACGCGATCAGGTTCAGGCTTTGGCAAGCATCGGGTCATCGGCGAAACGGAAGTCCGCCCGGCTGAGCGCCATCATCAACGAGGTCGGCTTGTCGGTCGAGAGGCTCGCCCCGCAAGGAAGAGCGGTTGGCGGCCCCTTCGAGCCGCTCAATCCCGACTCGCACTTCGATCGAGAATTGAGCCGCATCGCGGCCGACCATCAGGCCGCAAGCCGCCTGCTGCAGATCATGCCCAGCTTGCCTCTACGACAGCCCCTCGCGGGGCGCTTGGAGATCGCTTCAGGCTATGGCCCCCGCATGGATCCTTTCGTTGGGCGAATGGCGCTCCATACGGGACTCGACATGCAAGACGAGGCTGGGGCGCTTGTGCGCTCGACCGGAGGCGGAAATGTTGTTTCGGCTGGATGGAGCGGCGGCTACGGCAACATGGTCGAGATAGACCACGGCCATGATCTGACGACGCGCTACGGGCATCTGTCTTCGATTAACGTCACCGAAGGACAAGCGGTGGCGCCGGGCGCGATCATCGGGCGCGTCGGCTCCACAGGACGCTCGACGGGCCCACATCTGCATTACGAAGTCCGGATTGACGGCGAGCCGGTCGACCCCGGCCGCTTCCTCGCGCCAGCGCGAGGATGGCTGAATTGAAATAAGGGGCGGCTCATGACCGCCCCCTGAATTAGTCCACGTCCTCGACGTTCTCCGGCCCGCCGCCATAGACGCGCTGGGCGAGAGACGCCTGCATGAACTTGTCGAGATCGCCGTCGAGCACATCCCCCGGGGTGCCCGAGACGACGCCCGTGCGCAGGTCCTTCACCATCTGATAGGGCTGCAGAACATAGCTGCGGATCTGGTGGCCCCAGCCGATCTCCGTCTTGGACTCGGCCGTCTTGTTGGCCTCGGCTTCGCGGATCTCCAGTTCACGCTCGTAAAGACGCGCGCGCAGCATGTTCCACGCGGTGGCGCGGTTCTTATGCTGGGAGCGTTCTGACTGACAGGCGACCACGATGCCGGTGGGCACGTGGGTGATGCGCACCGCCGAGTCCGTCTTGTTGACGTGCTGGCCGCCTGCGCCCGAAGCGCGATAGGTGTCGATGCGGCAGTCGCTTTCGTTGACGTCGATCACGATGCGGTCGTCGACGGAGGGATAGACCCAGACCGAAGCGAAGCTGGTGTGGCGCCGCGCGTTGGAGTCGAAGGGCGAAATGCGCACAAGGCGATGCACGCCCGACTCGCTCTTCATCCAGCCATGGGCGTTGTGACCCTTCACCAGCAAGGTGGCGGATTTGATGCCTGCCTCTTCGCCCGGGGTCTCTTCGATCAATTCGACCGAGAACTTCCGACGCTCAGCCCAGCGCGTATACATGCGCTCAAGCATGCGCGCCCAGTCGCAGCTTTCGGTGCCGCCAGCGCCCGAATGGACTTCGATGAATGTGTCGTTGGCGTCGGCTTCGCCCGAAAGCAGGGTCTCGATCTGCCGGGTCTCGGCTTCCGCCTTGAGCCCCTTCAGGATTTCGATTCCCTCCTGCTCTGTGCCCTCATCGCCTTCAGCCTCGCCAAGCTCGACGAGCGTGGTCGCGTCATCAAGCTCGCGCTCAAGGCGGGTCAACGCGCCAAGGCGGTCCTCAAGATCCATACGCTCGCGCATGATCTTCTGCGCGGCGTCGGCGTCATTCCAAAGATCGGGGTCTTCAACCTTGGCGTTCAGTTCGGCGAGGCGTCGCGTCGATGCATCGACGTCAAAGATGCCTCCTCAGCAGTCCCGCGGACTGCTTGATCTGATCGACCAGGGCTTGTGCTTCGGCGCGCATTGCTTCTCTCTTTCAAATGAAAAGCGCGCCCCGCGGACGCGCCTTCGATGGCGGGAAAATAGTAGCCGGACCGGCCCGTGTAAACAGGCCTCAGTAGAGCCCACCCGGCGCCGCCCCTGCGGTGGTGTCCGGCGGCCTTGCCGGATCGAAGGAAGCAGAGCCATCGGGAGGCGCGGTGCCAGGCTTGAAAGCCTCCAGGATCGACCCCTGCCCGCTGGAGCGCATTCCGGTCTTCGGATCGATAGAAATGAGCTTGATGCCGGGCGGGACGCGGAAAGGCGTGTCCGGCTTGTCCTTGAGCGCAAGCTTCATGAAATCGCGGAAGATCGGCGCCGCATAAACGCCGGCGGTGGCGGTATCGCCCAGCGAGCGCGGACGATCGTAGCCCATAAAGACGCCGACAGCGAGATCGGGGGCGAAACCGACGAACCAGACGTCCTTCGAATCGTTCGTGGTGCCGGTCTTGCCCGCCAGATGCTTACCCACTTCGCGGATGACGGTCGCGGTGCCGCGCGTGACCACGCCCTCCATGATGGAGGTGATCTGATAGGCGGTAAGCGGATCAAGCACCTGCTCGCGCTTGTCGATGAGACGCGGTTCGGGCTGATCGGCCCATTGCGGGGCGTCGCAGCCTTCGCATGTGCGCTCATCATGGCGGTAGAGCGTATGGCCCCATCTATCCTGAATGCGGTCGATCAGGGTCGGCTTGATGCGCCTGCCGCCATTGGCGAGCATCGAATAGGCGGAGGTCATGCGCAGCACAGTCGTCTCGCCAGCGCCCAGCGACATTGCGAGCACCGGCAACATGTCGTCATAAACGCCAAAACGCTTGGCGTATTCGGCGATGACGGGCATGCCGATGTCTTTCGCCAAACGCACGGTCATCTGATTTTTGGAATGTTCGATGCCGTAACGCAGCGTATGGGGCGCAGCATTGACGACGCCGCCATAATTTTCCGGGCGCCAGATTTCGCCATTGCCCATGTCGATTTCGATGGGGGCGTCGAGCACGAGCGAGGACGGCGTGTAACCATTGTCGAGGGCCGTCGCATAGACGATCGGCTTGAAGGATGAACCGGGCTGGCGGAAAGCCTGCGTCGCGCGGTTGAACTCCGACTGGTCGAAGGAGAAGCCGCCCACCATGGCGAGCACGCGGCCCGTGTAGGGATCCATGGCGACGATGCCGCCGGCGATGTCCGGGATCTGGCGCAGGCGATACTGACCCGGCTTGCCCTCGGCTGGCTCCGCATAGATCACGTCGCCAACCTGCAAGGCCTGCCGGACGGTAGGCTTCTTCGTCCAGCGCAGGCCATCCATGGGCAGGACGCCTGTTTCGCGATCACGGCTCACTTCACCAGATTTCTCACGAGGCGGCTGCAGGCCGATGCGCGCAGCGGTATCTGTCGTTTCAAGCACTACTGCGAGACGCCAGGGCCGCACATCGCCCAGCGCCGGCACCTCAGCGAGCGCCACGCCCCAGTCCTGAGCCACGTTGATGTTGCGCATGGCGCCGCGGAAGCCGTGCGCCTCGTCGAAGCGCACCAGGCCGTCGACCAGCGCCTTGCGGGCCATCAGCTGCATCTTGGGATCAAGCGTCGTGCGCACCGACAGGCCGCCTTCGTACAGCTTCTTCTCGCCGTACTTCTCGGAGAGTTCGCGGCGAACCTCTTCGGCGAAATAGCCAGCGGCGTAGCTGTTGGGCGAGGTGACTCGGGGATTGACGCCCAGCGGCTCGGTCTTGGCCTTGTCGCCGACGGCGCGGGCCACGTAGCCATTCTCGACCATGCGGTCGATCACATAGTTGCGACGGGCGATCGCCTTCTCGCGATTACGGAAAGGATGCAGATCGCTAGGCGCCTTGGGCAGAGCGGCGAGGTAAGCGGCCTCCGCCAGCGTCAGTTCATTGACCGAGCGGCCATAGTAATTCAGGGCCGAGGCGGCGATGCCGTAGTTGCCCAGACCCAGATAGATCTCATTCAGATAGAGCTCGAGGATGCGCTCTTTCGAATAGGCGGCCTCGATGCGGAAGCTGAGCAGCATTTCGCGGATCTTGCGATCAAAGGTGCGCTCATTGGTCAGAAGGAAGTTCTTGGCGACCTGCTGGGTGATGGTCGAGGCGCCCTGCACGCGCTTGCCGCCCTGCAACAGGATCAAAGCCGCGCGGGCGATGCCCTCGGGATCAATGCCGCCATGGGTGTAGAAATTCTTGTCTTCAGCCGAAAGGAACGCCTGCTTCACCATAGGGGGGATGGCGGAGCTGGGCAGATAAAGGCGGCGCTCTCTGGCGTATTCGGCCAAAATCGAACCGTCGCCCGCATGGACGCGGGTCATCACCGGGGGTTCGTATTTCTGCAGCTGTGCGGTGTCGGGCAGATCCTGCTGGTAGTGCCACAGGAGCAGGGCGAACGACGCCGAACCCAGCACGAAGACAATCGCTCCGGTGGCGAACAGAAACCCCAATAACCTTGCGAGCATCCGCATGAAGACATCACCTTTTCCAGACGCCACCTCTGCCCTCGCAACGCGAACGCGACAGAGACTGACGAACGGACCTGAATGCCGCTGTCTAGCAGCATGACGAACGAGTCGCCAGCGACCCGGATGTCACGGGGCCACCACGACGGTGGTTATTGATCGCGGGATTTTGTGTCGCTTTCGGGGCGAAGACAGGGTCAGGCCGCGGCCCAAATGGTCAACGGGGCGTCGCGGCGCCCCCCGCCGGGGTGAAAGCGCCGAAAGGATCGCCCCCGGCGGTCGCCCGGGCGCCCTCGCCCGTCCCCCGCGCCTGAAAGAAGCCCTCGACGGCCCGGGCGACCGTCGCCGTGGCCTTCTCCCGCCAGACAGGCGCCTTGAGGCTCGCCAGATCCTTTTCGCTGGAGAGATAGCCTACCTCCAGCAGGACCGAGGGCACGTCATGGGCGCGCAGGACCCGGAAACCGGCGAATCGGTGGGGATTCTTATTGAGAGCCCCAATGTCCTTCCAGTAGTCCACCAGCGTGCGCGCGAAGACATTGCTATAGGCGCGGGTCTCGCGCCGGGTCAGGTCGACGAGAATATCAGACACGTCGCTCTGGTCCTCGCGCCCGTCGAGGCCAGCGGCGAGGTCGGCCTGATTCTCCTTTTCCGCCACCCGCGCCGCCTCGGCGTCGGAGGCCTTGTCCGAAGCCGTATAGACGGTCGCACCCGACACATTGTGATCATCCGTCAGGGTGTCGGCGTGGATGGAGATGAACAGCGCCGCGCCCGCAGCCCTCGCCCGGCGCACGCGCTCGCCAAGAGATATGAAGACGTCGGTGTCGCGGGTCAGGGAGACCCGCACCTTCTTGCCAGCCTCGAGCCGCGCGGCGAGCGCCTTGGTGAATTCAAAGACTATGTCCTTTTCGAGCGCGCCGGACGCGCCAAGGGCCCCGGTGTCGATGCCGCCATGGCCCGCATCGAGCACGACCATGGGCAGGCCCTCGCTCGACGCCGCAGGGACGGAAACTGTCTGCGCGGTTGTGGCGCGCTCACGCCCGGCGCTGGCGGCGGCGGCTAGGAAACTCGCTCGGTCGGCCTTCGCCAATTCAATCACCAGCCGCGCGCCTCGCCCATCGAGACCCGGCTCGGTCGACGTCCGCAGGATTCTCGCGGGGCCCGCCAGATCGATCACGATGCGCGACTTGCCTGCGGCGACAAGTCCGAAGCGAAAAGAGGATACCAGCCCATCGAGACCCGGCGTCTTAGCGCCCTTGGCTGGCTTGCGGACCGAAGCGCCCTTCCCTGCCCCCGGAAGACCAAGCGCTGGATCGATCAGAAAATTGACTTCGGGAAGATCGACGATGACCCGGTCGGGGTCAGCCAGCACATGGGCAGCGGCGACGACGGAAGAGGTCAGCTCAAACACAAGTCGGCTCACATCGCTCGAACTCTCAAGCGCGAACCCGTCTGCGACCGGAAGATCCGCAGACTGCGATATGGACGAAGGCTGAGGACGCGTCTGCGCGAATGACGGAAGGGAAAGCGCGACGAAGATCGCGCCGAAAAGCGCGCAATGCAGGGCCGGCCATGACCGCCCTGATCTTGATCTTACGCCCATCGCCATCAAGGCGCCCTCTGTGCCGCGCGGAATCATACCGCGCCCTTCTAGGCGATAGGGGCCAACTCGTTAACACTGCGTAAGAACAAATGGGCAGGCAGTCGAGCCAAGTGGCGTTTGTGCAACAAAAACCCCGGCGCAACGGTTGATTGCGCCGGGCGTATTCAGGACATCAGACGAGGATTACTTCGCGGGAACCGAAGCGATCGTCTTAAGGATCTGCGAGGCGATGGCGTAGGGGTCGCCCTGCGAGTTCGGACGGCGATCTTCGAGATAGCCCTTGTAGTTGTTGTTCACGAAGCTATGGGGAACGCGGATAGAA
>CANGOK010000048.1 GCA_947455285.1 Beijerinckiaceae bacterium
GCTTCTCGTGACGCGCGCAAGATGCCGGAAGGCATGGCGCTCGGCCTCGATGAATCGGTTGTGTTCGAGAACGATGTCGAGAATTTCCCCAATGGCGCGCATGTCTGCGAGCTGGAGATCGACCCGGAGACGGGCGATCTCGAAATTCTGAACTATGTCGCGGTCGATGATTGCGGCGTGGTGCTGAACCCCTTCATCGTCCATGGCCAGGTCTATGGCGGGGTGATGCAGGGCGTGGGGCAGGCGCTCACCGAAAACGTCGTCTACGACGCTTCGGGCCAGCTGCTCAGCGCGTCCTATATGGACTACGGCATGCCGCGCGCCGCGCACATGCCCATGATCGAGGCGCTGTTCAACGAAGTGCCGGCCAAGACCAATGAACTCGGCGTCAAGGGCGCCGGCGAGGCAGGCGCCTGCGGCGCTCCGCCCGCAATCCTTTCGGCAGTCGGCGATGCGCTCTCGCACATCGGCGTCAGCCATATCGACATGCCGCTGACCCCCGAGCGGGTTTGGCGGGCCATTCAGGAAGCCAGCGCCGTCAAGGCGGCTTGAGCCGTCTCAACGCAACGTTTCGGGAGGACCGAAAGTGGATATCGAAGTCAAGATGACCGTGAACGGCAAGGCCGTCAGCGGAAAGGTAGAAGCCCGCACCCTGCTGGTGCAGTTCATCCGCGAACATCTGCGGCTGACCGGCACGCACGTTGGTTGCGACACCACCCAGTGCGGCTGCTGCGTCGTGCATGTTGATGGCGTCGCCATGAAGTCCTGCACCATGCTGGCCGTTCAGGCCGAGGGCAAGGCGATCACCACCATCGAGGGCCTCGCCGCTCCCGATGGCACGCTGCACCCCATGCAGCAGGCGTTCCGCGATCATCATGGCCTGCAGTGCGGCTTCTGCACGCCGGGCATGGTGATGATGGGCGTCGACATCGCGAACCGTCTGCCGGGCGCCGATGAGAAGACCGTCCGCCATCAGCTCGAAGGCAACATCTGCCGTTGCACGGGCTATCAGGGCATCGTCGAGGCCATCATGGACGCAAGCGCCGTGATGAACGCCGCGCGCAGCTGAGGGGATCGCCATGCATAATTTCAATTATCATCGCGCCGCCGACGTCGCTGACGCCTCGGGCAAGCTCACCAGCCTCGATGATCCCAAGATCCTCGCCGGCGGCATGACGCTGCTGCCGACCCTCAAGAACCGCCTCGCGGCTCCGAGCGACCTCATCGATCTCGCTGGGATCGCCGATCTCAAGGGGATCTCGGTCGAGGGCAATGAAGTCGTCGTGCGCGCCATGACGCCCCATGCGGTCGTCGCCGCCTCCGCCGAAGTGCAGAAGGCGCTTCCCGCGCTGGCGCAGCTTGCTGGCAATATCGGCGATCCCGCCGTGCGCCATCGCGGCACCATCGGCGGTTCGGTCGCCAACTCCGATCCGGCGGCCGACTATCCGGCTGGCTGCGTCGGCCTTGACGCCACCATCGTCACCAACAAGCGCAAGATCGCTGCCGATGATTTCTTCCTCGGCCTGTTCGAGACGGCGCTTGAAGAGGGCGAGGTCATCACCTCGGTTCGCTTCAAGATTCCGGATCGCGCTCACTACATGAAGTTCCGTCACCCGGCCTCCGGCTATGCGGTTGTCGGCGTCATGGTTGCGCAATATGGCTCGAAGGTGCGCGTCGCGGTGACTGGCGCTGGCCCCTGCGTGTTCCGCGTCAGCGAAATGGAAGCGGCGCTCGAAAAGAGCTTCGCGCCCGCCAGCATCGCGAACATCAAGGTATCCGCCGAACAGCTCATGGGCGACATCCATTGCAGCGCGGAATATCGCGCCCATCTGATCTCGGTCTACGCGCGCCGCGCGGTTGAGGCCATGGTCTGAGATTAGTCCCTGAGGGGGCGCAAGGCGGGCGGGTGCGCCCGCCTGTCTGCAATTTCGATAAAATCTTGATGGGGGCGGACGCCAATGGGTGAGTTTGCAATCGGACAGCCGGTTACACGCTTTGAAGATCCGCGCTTGCTGCGTGGCGGCGGTCGCTATGTCGATGATCTCGCCATTCCCGGCATGCTCTACGGCCAGGTGCTGCGCTCCCCTCATGCGCATGCGAAGATCAAGAGTATCGACATATCGAAGGCCAAGGCCGCCCCCGGCGTCGCAGCCGTGCTCGTCAACGAGGACTGGGCGAACTCGGGCTTTGGCGATCTGCCCAGAGCCGAGGGCAAGAAGAAGCGCGACGGCTCGCCCATGTACCGCCCGCATTTCCCCGCGCTCGCCAAAGACAAGGTCCGCTATGTCGGCGACCCCGTGGCGTTTGTCGTCGCTGACACGGTTGCGCAGGCGCAGGATGCGGTTGAACTGATCGAAGTCGATTACGAGATTCTGCCGAACGTGACCTCAGTGGCGCTTGGCTCGCAGCCGGGCGCGCCGCTTCTCTGGGACGATTGCGAAAACAATATCTGCTTCGTCCATCTCGAGGGAAACAAGGATAAGACCGACGAAGCCTTCGCCAAGGCGGACCACATCATCAAGAAGCGCTTCGTGATCACCCGCGTGACGGCGGCGACCATGGAGACGCGCGGCTCCATCGGCCATTACGATCAGGCCGCTGATCGCTACACCATCTATACGACGCTCCAGCGCGCGCTCAACTTCCGCGAGGAGTTGGCCGAGACGCTGAACATTCCCGAGAGCCGTCTGCGCGTGGTCGCAGGCGACATCGGCGGCAGCTTCGGCATGAAGTCGGGCGTGTTCAACGAAGTGGGTCTGGTGCTCCTCGGCTCCAAGGTGACGGGTCGTCCGGTGAAATGGGTCTGCACCCGTTCGGAAAGCTTCATCGCCGACGCCCATGGCCGTGACAATGTGTCGGACGCGGAACTGGCGCTCGACGAGAACGGCATGTTCATGGGCCTTCGCGTCCATAACCTCGTGAACATGGGCGCCTATACGCAGCCCGGCACGGACGCCGGCGCCTATAGCAACCTTGGCACGCTTGCGGGCGTGTATCTCACCCCCGCGATCCATGTGGATGTGACGGCGGTCTACACTAACACGAACATCATGCGCCCCTTCCGCGGCAACGGACGTCCCGAGGCGGCCTTTGTCATCGAGCGGCTTGTGGATCTTGCCGCTGATGAGCTGGGCATTGACCCCGCCGAGATTCGTCGCCGCAACATGATCCCGCCGGAGAAGATGCCGTTCCAGACGGGATTGTCCTTCAACCTGGATTGCGGCGAGTTCGAGAAGGTTCTCGATCAGTCGCTCGAGATGGTCGATTACAAGGGCTTCGAGGGTCGCCGCGCCGAGGCGCGCAAGCGTGGCAAGCTGCGCGGCATCGGCATGTCCTATACGATCGAGAAGGCGGCTGCGCCCGGCTATGAGGGCGCTGAAGTGCGTTTCGACCGCACGGGTTCCGTCACGCTGATCTCAGGCGCAGTGACCCATGGTCAGGGTCATGAGACCGTGTTCAAGCAGATCGTCTCGGACACGTTGGGCATCCATCCCGATGAGATCCATTATCTGCAGGGCGACACTGATCAGGTCTTCTTTGGCGAAGGCACAGGCGGTTCGCGCACCGCTTCTCTTGGCGGCTCCGCAGTGAAGGTCGCCACCGGCAAGGTGGTCGATAAGGCGAAGAAGATCGCAGCGCATATGCTGGGCGTTGATGAGGTGGATTTCTCCGAGGGCGTCTTCACCGCGCGCGAGACCAATCGCACCCTGTCGATGAAGGATGTGGCGCGCGCCGCCATGAGCCCGAAGAACATGCCGCAGGGCATGGAGCTCGGCCTCAACGCGACCGCCGCCTACAACACCACGCGGCAGAACTATCCCAACGGCTGCCATATCGTGGAGCTTGAAATCGACGAGGACACCGGACAGGTCGAAATGGACCGCTATGTGGTGGTCGATGACGTCGGCACGGTGCTCAATCCGCTGCTGCTCAAGGGCCAGATCATCGGCGGCATCTCGCAGGGCGTCGGGCAGATGCTCATGGAGCAGATCCGGTTCGATCCGCAGGATGGGCAGAACCTGACGGGCTCCTTCATGGATTACGCCATGCCCCATGCGGAGCTCTTTCCGCATATCGACATCAAGTCGCATCCCGTGCCGACCAAGACGAACATTCTTGGCACGAAGGGCGCGGGCGAGGCGGGTTGCGTGGGCGCGTTGCCTGCGGTCGCCAATGCCTTGGTCGACGCGCTGTCGCATCTTGGCGTGACTCATGTCGACATGCCCGCGACGCCAGAGCGCCTGTGGCGCATCATGCAGGAAGCGAAGGCGGGGCGGGCTTAAGCCCGCTCACGCCCGATCTGGCGGGCGCAACACGGAGGGCTCAAGCGCAGCGCGCTGGGCCTCTTCGATGGGGGTCGAGGGGTCCCAATTCTTGCCCACATAACGCTTGCCGGTAACCCCATCCGAATGGGTGGAGGCGAGCCAGAGCATGGGGGCGATCATCACCTCGGGGTCCAGCAGAGGGCGGCCAGTTTCGCGCGCCTGCTGCTTGCCGTGATCGCTCACGAAATCCGTATTCGCCGCGCCGCCCGGGATCAGCGAATTCACCGTCACGCCGGTTCCCTCCATGTCCTGCGCCCAGATCAACGTCTCCGCTTCGATCGCGGCCTTGCTCACGCCATAGGGCGAGTTTTCGCGTCGCTGCATGGTGGAAAGACTCGTCGTCACATTCACGATGCGGCCCCAGCCTGACGCGATGAGCGCGGGGGCGGCGGCGCGCGCCATGTTGAATGTGCCGATCACATTGGTGTCGATGATCTGGCGCCAAATGTCGGCGTCCGATTCCCAAAAACGCAGGCTCTTCGTGACGGGCGATGCTTCAAGATGCGCCGGACCCTTGCCCGCATTGTTGACGAGAATATGCAGGCCGCCGAAGAGTCGAAGCGTCTCGGCGACCGTGCGCTCGCAATCGTCCTTGCGGGTGATGTCGCAGGGCATGCCGATCGCCTTTCCGCAGCCTTCGCGAAACGCGACTTCGGCCACTGCGCCGCCGGTCGCGCCCGCGTTGATGTCGGCGAAGACCACATTGGCGCCCGCGCGCACCAAGGCCTGCGCCATGGCGCGGCCAAGGCCGGCGGCGGCGCCGGTGACGATCGCCACGCGTCCATCAAGACGGATGTCACAGGCCTGCATCAGTGCGCCCCTTCTTCGAGCCGCGCGACGCCGATCATGGAATCGCGGGTGACGAGAGCGGCGAGCGCGTCTTCGTCGAGGTTCTGCGTTCCCTGAGGGCGCTGCGGCACCACGAGAAAGCGAATGTCGGCGGTGGAGTCATGCACACGCACCGCAACGTCGCCCGGAAGCTCCGTTCCGAATTCGCGCAATACGGCGCGCGGTTCGCGCACCACGCGGGCGCGATAGGCGCGGCTCTTGTACCAGGCGGGCGGCAGGCCAAGGAGATCGCGTGGATAGCAGGAGCAGAGGGTGCAGACGACGACGTTATGGGTGTCCTGCGTGTTCTCCACCGCGACAAGTTTCGTGCCTGTGATGGGAAAGCCCAGCTCCGCCGCAGCGGCGTTACCGTCCGCCAGCAGACGTTCCCTGAAGGCTGAATCGACCCAGGCGCGCGCCACCACCTTCGCGCCATTGGCGGGGGTTATGGAATCGCGCTTTTCGATGAAGTGGCGCACCTCGGCGGCCGTCACCACGCCCTTTTCGATGAGCAGCTCCTTCAGTGCGATGCTGAGGATCTGATGATAGCTATGCACCTTGTCGTCGGGCTGGGGCGGCGCATGGTGATGGCCGTGATCGTGGTCATGATCGTGGTGATGATGGTCGCTCATGCCGAGGCCTCCAGCCAGTGGTCGTAAAGATCGGCCTCGACCGTATCTTTTGGGGAGCCCTGATAATCCGGCCAAAGATCAGCGGCGCGGAAGCGCACCTTGTAGAGATCCTTCTTCGGGCCGGGCAGGTTGTAGGCGAGCGTTTCGGGATTGCCGAAGGCGCCGAAATGGCGCTCGACCACGCCCTGCTTGCCGCGCAGATAGATGGGTGTGCGGATGTGGCCGGGCGGATAATCCTCGCGCACGCGCACCACTGCGCCGGGACTGAGGCGGCTCATGGCAGCTTCTCCTGTTCGCCGGGGCGCAGCTCAAGTTCGCCCGTTTCAGCGAGGCGCTGGCGCACCTGCGCCACCTTGACGTCGATCTCGTCCTGCGTGAGCACGCCGCGCGACACCATCTGCATGGAGAGGGCGGCGGTCCAGCGTTCGTAATAGGTCAGTCGCTCCATGGCGTCATGGCCCAGCGACTCGATGGCGCGGCGGCTTTCGTGGCTGGACATGAGACCTTTGGAGCCGACGGCGGCGCGCAACCCGTCAGCCTGTTTCTCCCAGAAATTCAGGGCGTGATCGGCAGCGTCTATCGGCCCTTCGGGCAAACCGCCAATGTCTTGTGGGCTGCGCATAAGCTTTCTCCCTGTATGCGCCCATTTTGGCAGGGGCGGGCGCGGGCGCAAGCCCCAAAGCGCCTCCTGTGGGCGGCATGCGCGATGTTGCGGAGCCCCCTCCCCAAAAGCTCTGCGACTTGTATAGTGGGGGACTGACTTCGATCAATATGGGGAGGCTTGAATGACTTATCGGAACATCATCTGCGACGTGGTTCCGTTCACTGCACATAATGGCGAAATGGGCGAGGCCTATTATGCGCGCCCCGCTGGCCCTGGACCCTTTCCGTGCGTCGTGCTGATCCATCACATTCCCGGCTGGAACGAGTTCTGCATCGAGGCGGCGCGCAAGCTCGCCCATCACGGCTTCGCCACTATCTGCAACAATCTCTATTTCCGCATGGGCGACGGCGATCCCGACGACATCGGCGCTCGCGCCCGCGCTGACGGCGGCGTTTCGGACGAGCAGATGCTCGGCGACGTGGCGGGCGCCATTGCCTTCCTGCGTGCGCAGAGCAACTCCAACGGCAAGGTTGGCGTCATCGGCTTCTGCTCAGGCGGCCGCCAGACCTATCTCTCGGCCTGCCGCCTGCCCAATGTGAACGCTGCGGTGGATTGCTGGGGCGGTCGCGTGATGGCCGATCCCGCTGCGCTCAACGCCAAGCAGCCGGTTGCGCCCATCGACTATTCAAAGGATCTCAACTGCCCGATGCTGGGCCTTTTCGGCAATGACGACAAGGAGCCTTCGCCCGAGCAGGTCAACAAGACCGAGGCCATACTGAAGGATCTCGGCAAGACCTATGAGTTCCATCGTTATGATGGCGCGGGTCACGCCTTCTTCGATTGGAGCCGCCCGAGCTATCGCCCCGAACAGGCGGTGGACGGCTGGAAGAAGGTCATCGAGTTCTTCAACAAGAACCTCGCCTGAGGCTAGCCATGTGCTCCTACATCACTGAAAAGGCGCCGATCTTCGGTAGCGCCAAAGGCCGTAGCGGCTGGATGCGCGTCGATACGGCGGTGGTCTATTACGACCATCCGGTGCATGTGCCGCTCGATCATGCGCTCAACATCGACTTCGTGGACTCGCGCTCGAAAGAGCGCGTGGCCGTCGAGCTTTCGGCCGCATCCGCACGTGAACTCGTGCGCCGCATTCAGGCGGCGCTCGACAGCGGCGAGGCGATCCATCTTGGCTCGGGCGAAGAAGACCCGTTGCACCTCATGAGGGCGATGTGACCATACACATGTATGATCTGGCTGGAGCGGACCCTGCGGTTCGTTTCAGCCCCTATTGCTGGCGCATCCGCATGGCGCTGGCGCACAAGGGTCTCTCTGTAGAGACGATCCCATGGCGCTTCTCCGACAAGAGCGCCATCGCCTTTTCGGGGCAGGGGGCAGTGCCCGTCATTCGTGACGGCGAGACCGTGGTGCATGATTCATGGGCTATCGCTGAATATCTCGACTCTCGCTATGCGGATCGACCCGCGTTAATGGATGGCCCGCAGGGCAAGGCGCTCGCCAATTTCGCCCGGCACTTTTCACAAACGGTCTTCGCACCCATCGCGCTCAAGGCGGTGCTGCTCGATATCTATCAGACCATCGACGCTGGCGACCGCGATTATTTCCGCCAGAGCCGTGAGGCGCGCGTGGGCAAGATGCTCGAAGCTTTCGCCATCGGCGAAGACGAGGCGCGCGCGCTGATGAAGCCGGCCCTCGCGCCGCTTCGTGCGCTCTTGCAGGAACAAGCTTTCGTGAACGGCGATGCTCCGGCTTTTGCCGATTATTGCATTTTTGGCGGCTTCGCCTGGGTGCGCGGCGTATCGCGCAAGCAACTCATCGCTGAAGATGACCCGGTCTATGCATGGCGCGAGCGAATGCTTGACCTCTTTGGCGGGCTTGCACGAAAGGCGCCTGCTGTAGGCGCCTAAGCCTGAATTGAAAATGGCCGAGACGGGATAAACCCGCGATATCGCCAAGGGAGAGAAAGTGACCGCTACGAATGAGGTTCAGAGCGCGCCCATCATTGAGGTGCGGAATGCGGCCAAACGTTTCGCCGTCAATGGTCAATCGTTGACGGTGTTCGACGGGATTTCCTGCTCCATTCCACAGGGCGCATTCCTGTCGATCGTCGGGCCATCGGGGTGCGGAAAATCGACGCTTCTCAAGCTGATTTCCGGCCTTGAGGCGCCGAGCGGCGGCGAGATCCTGTTCAACGGCAAGAAGGTCACTGGGCCTGCGGACGGCATGATCTATGTCTTCCAGCAATATACGAAATCGATCTTCCCGTGGCGGACGGTGATCCAGAACATCGAGTTCGGACTCAATAGCCACAAGAAAGGCCTCTCGCGGACTGAGCGCGAGGATCTTTGCCGTCATTATGTGAAGCTGGTCGGTCTTGAGGGCTATGAGAACTATTTTCCCTATCAGCTGTCAGGCGGCATGCAGCAGCGCGTGGTCATCGCCCGCGCGCTGATTTGCGAGCCTTCCGTTCTGCTCATGGACGAGCCCTTTAGTGCGGTCGACGCTTTGACGCGCGCCATTTTGCAGGAGCTGATCCTGAACATATGGCGCACGATCCCCGTCACCATTTTGTTCGTGACGCATGATGTGGAGGAGGCGGTGTTCCTGTCGAGCCGCATCATCTCGCTGACGAAATCACCTGCGAAAATCCATGAGGATGTGGCGATTGATCTTGCCTATCCGCGCGATCAGATCACCACGCGGGCGGAGCCGCGTTTCCATGCGCTGCGCCAGCGGTTGTTCGCCAGCATCTTCCTTCAGGAAAAAGGCGTGGCTCCATGAAAAAGCGCTGGCCCGGTTTTCTGCTGATCCTCATCTTGTTGCTGCTTTGGGAATTCGCCTCGGCGAACAAGATGATCGACCCCATCACCTTCCCGCGCGTGAGCGTGATCTTTTCATCATGGATGAAAGCGGTGGTGGGCTCGGGTGAACTGACGCGCCAGCTCATGCCGAGCATGGGCCGCATCTTCATGGGCTTTGGCCTTGCGGCGTTGATCGCCGTGCCGCTTGGGCTGCTCATGGGCACGATCCCGATGGTCTATCGTTTGCTCGAGCCGATCACCGAATTCATCCGTCCGATCCCAAGCTCCGCCTATATCCCGGTGGCGATACTGTTTTTGGGCATCGGCAATGAGATGAAGATTTTCGTGATTTTCCTCGCTTGCATGTTCCCGATCCTGCTCAATACTTATGGCGGCGTGCGGGCCGTTGATCCCGTGTTGATCGACACGGGCCGCACCTTCGGCCTGTCGCGTGTTAAGGTGCTTTGGCAGATCATTCTCCCGGCGGCACTTCCCAATATCCTGACAGGCATGCGCATCAGCCTTGGCATTGCGCTCATCGTGGCTGTGGTGGCCGAGATGATCACTGGCAATAGCGGCATCGGCTATTTCATTCTGGATATGCAGCGCATTTTCCGCGTGCCGGAGATGTTCGCGGGCATCTTCACCCTTGGGCTTCTCGGCTTCCTCATCAACTTCATCTTCCTGCGGGTCGAAGGCTATTTCCTGCGTTGGAGGGGCACCAGTGTCGAAACCTGAAGATAAGGGCGTTGTCTGCGTGACGGGCGCAGCGGGGGGCATTGGCGTCGTGCTGGTGCGGCGCTTGCTCGAAGAGGGCTATGGCGTCAGCGCGTGGGACAGAGAGGCTGGACCGCTTGGCGACGTGTCGCATGAGCGCCTGAGTTTCGAGGCGCTGGACGTGCGCGACGGCGCAGCCATGTCCGCCGCCGCGCAACGCGCACAAGAGCGTTTTGGTGATCTATATGGTCTCGTATCTCTTGCCGGCATCTATCGCGCGCAGCCTTTCCTTGAGATCGACGACGCGACCTTCGATCTGCATTTTAGCGTCAATCTGAAAGGAAGCCTGCTTGCCGCGCAGGCGGTGCTTCCCTTCATGCGCGCGCGCAATGCGGGGAGCATCGTGCTTTTCTCGTCAACCATGGCCCGGACAGGCGGTATGAATTCCGCCGCGTATTCCGCCACGAAGGGCGGCATTCTCGGGCTTATGCGCTCGATGGCGCTAGATGTCGCGCGTGACAATATCCGCGTGAACGCCGTCTCGCCGGCCATCGCCGACACCGCCATGCCGCGCGCCAATCTTGATCCCGTGAAGTTCGCCGCCCGCGCTGACGCCAATCCCATGAAGCGCATCGGGACGCCGCTTGATATGGCGGAGGCGGCGCTGTTCCTGCTCGATCGGGAAAACAGTTTCATGACCGGGCAAGACCTTCGCGTCTCCGGCGGCGCGAACCTGTTCTGAGGGGCTCTCCATGCATGTGATCGTCACGGGAGCGGCAAGCGGCATTGGGCGGGGAACCGCGCTTCGGCTGGGAAGGCGCATGAAAGTCACCGTCGCTGATCGCGATGGCGAGGGCGCGCGCCGGGTCGCTGCAGAGATTGAGGCTGCGGGCGGACAGGCGCTTGGCGTTGAAGTTGATGTGACAAGCCGCGAAGCCGTCTTCGCCATGGTGGAAAGCGCGCGTCGAGCTTTCGGGCCTGTGGATGCGCTCTTCGCCAATGCTGGCGTCAACCGGCGCAATCCCGTCGATCAGATCACAGAAGCCGACTGGGACCTGATGATGGCCACTCATGTGAAGGGCGTCTTTCTGTGCTGTCAGGCGGTGCTGGGAGAGATGGTGGAGCGAGGGCAGGGGGCCATCGTCAACACCGCATCCGATTTCGCCATCATGGGCGTGGCGGGCAACGCGGCTTATACGGCGGCCAAGGCGGCGATCTATTCGCTGACCAAATCTCTCGCCTGTGAATTCACGCCAAGGGGCATACGCGTGAACGCCATCGGACCCGGCCCCATCGACACGCCAATTCTGGCTTCCGGCCGCAGCGTCGAGCAACACGCGGCCACGCTCCAGAAATTTACGAATACGTTGCCGCTCGGGCGCATGGGCCAGCCCGAGGATGTGGCTATCGTGGTCGATTTTCTTTTGAGCGATCGGGCGTCCTATATTTCAGGACAAATCCTGCATCCCAATGGCGGTCAGTTGATGTGGTGAGCGGAGCGCCCTGATAAGGAGCGCTCCACTTAATATGCGTCAGCGGTGACGGGTCACCGTATCGATGAGTGCGGGCTTGCCGGACTTCACGACTTCGATGGCGCGCAGCAGGGCGGCGCGCACTTCCTTCGGGTCCTCGATGGGGCCTTCGCCATAGACGCCCATGGAGCGGGCCAGCGCGCCGAAGTCGGGCTCGGGGCCGAAAAGATCCATGCCGATATGGGCCTTGTTGATGTCGGTGCCGCGCTGACGGGCCATGCGGATCTGATGTTCCCAATCGTTGTAATAGGCGCGGTTGTTGTACATCACTATGAGCATGGGGATCTCATACTTCGCCGCGACCCATAGGGCGCCTGCGTCGAACATGAGATCGCCATCGGGCTGCAGGTCGACGACGAGACGCCCGGCCTTCTTGTGCGCCAGCGCGACGCCCATGGACATGCCGATCTGCGTCGAGGTGCCAAGCTCGATGCCGGGGTGGCGATAGGCCTTGTCGAAGTCCCAGAGCTTGCGCACGCCGTGCTTGAGCGTATTGGCGGTGAGGACCCAGTCCTCGTCCTTGATGACGTCCCAGACTTCCATCGCGAGGCGCTCGGTCGTCATGGGCGCAGCGTCCCAATCCTTCTTCGCGTCTTGCTGCCACTTGGCCCAGGTCTCGTCATGGCGCTTGCCGATGCGGGCCTTGCGCTCTGCGATCTTGGCCTGCAGGGCAGGGTCGGCTGCAATGCGCTCCTGCAGGACTTCGATCAGCACGGGCACGCCAAGCGAGGTGTCGCCCAGAGCGCGCACGGAGCAGGGCTGCATGCGGCAGTAATCCATCGCCCACTTGCTGATGTTGACCTCGGCGAAGCCCATCTCCATCCAGTCGGCGTCCGCCTTCACGATGGGTGTGATCTCGCGCTTGGTCTTCTCGAGTTCATGGGTGGCTTTCTCAAAATCCTTGATGTCGAGGCCGAGCACGCAATCGACGTCGCGCAGCGCCTCCTTGTCGAGGCTTATGGAGAGCGGGTGCTTGTTGGGGAAGTTGAGGGCGTTGGCGATGTCCCACACGCCAGCGCCAATGGTCTCAGCGAGCTTGATGCAGTTTTCAAAGCCGCCTTCGCGGCGCCCCATATATTCGGGCAGCAGCATCGGATAATCGGCTGCACAGAGTCGCTCGGCGATTTGTCCGATGGCCTGCGGGTCGGGCATCATGGGCGAAGGCGTCGGCACGGCATGGACCGGGGGAAGCTTCACGTCCTTGGTGATCGGCGCTTCCTGCAGGGCGGCGTCGTAGCACATATAGACGGGGCCTTGCGGCTGGGTGGTCATGATCGAATAGGCGCGCGCGAAGCTCTCGGGAACGCCGTCGATCGAGGTCGGCTGATAGTCCCACTTCACATAGTCGCGAATGGCGTTGCCCTGAACGAGCGCGGTATGGGTCCAGTCGATGTGCGGACGGCGCTTGCCTTCGTCCATGGGGCCGGTGGCGCCCATGATGAAGATCGGCACGCGGTCCATATAGGCGTAGTAGATCGCCATGGTTGCGTGCAGCATGCCCACGAGATTGTGCAGAATGACCGCCATGGGCTTTCCGGAAGCCTTGGCGTAGCCATGGGCGATCTGCACCGCGATCTCCTCGTGGTTGCAGAGCATCATCGGCGGGTCGTTCTTGCCGTAATTGATGAGGGAGTCGTGCAACCCGCGGAAGCTCGCGCCCGGGTTCAGCGTGATATATTCGAAGCCGTAGCGCTGGATGAGGTCGACGATGATGTCGGATTGCCAGCCGCGGTATTTGTCTTCGGTGCGCTTTGTCATCGTATCCTCCCGGTGGATGGCGGAGGCGTTTTTGGCGCATCCTGCGAATCGGGGCGATGATAGACAGCGCTTGCGGCGCTCTCAACTTTACCGCTGAATGCTCTTAGTGATGATTGTGTTGCATAGGGGGAGCTGCTGCGCCGACACCCTGAA
Organism: Beijerinckiaceae bacterium; assembly: GCA_947455285.1. Taxonomy (GTDB): domain Bacteria; phylum Pseudomonadota; class Alphaproteobacteria; order Rhizobiales; family Beijerinckiaceae; genus Terripilifer. The sequence goes on from CANGOK010000048.1 coordinate 13,366, forward strand.
CGGTGAATTCCACCTCTTTGGCGCCAGACTTCGCGAAATTGAGCCGGATATTGAAACGCTCGCCTTCTTTCAGGGGGCGCTTCAGGCCCAACAGCATGAGATGATAGCCGCCGGGCTTCAGCTCCCGGGTCTCGCCGGGTTTCACTTCGAGGCCACCTGAAACCTCGCGCATTTTCATGACGCCATTGTCCATGTTCATCTCATGGACCTCGACGCGCGCCGCGACGTCTGAAGAGCCGCCAAGCAGACGGTCAGCCTCGGCTCCACGGTTATTGAGCGTGAGAAAGCCGACGCCGACGGGCGCCGCCGCTGGGGTGGCGCGCGACCAAGCCTGAGAGGTTTCGACGGCTTGTTGGGCTTTGGCTTGGGGGGCCTGCGCGATTAGTGCGATGGCTGCGCTCGCGAAGAGGAAAGGGAAGCGCATGGATGTGTGTCCCTTGAAAGCGATCATGGCCGCAGTGGCCGAACGGGGGAAATTGGGCTGCGAGGGGGCTCGCCCCGGGCCAATCGCGCCAATTCGCGGGTCGAGGGCACGCGCCTGCGTTCGTTGGCGGAGCCTTCCTCGTAACTCGCGAGATTTTCGATCATGAGATGGAGGCCTTTGCGCATGACCGCGACTTCTTCCACGCTCAGGCCTTCGACGGCCATGCCGTTGATCTCTTCGGCCAGCGGCACCAGCTTGTCGCGCAGGGCCCGGCCTTCGTCTGTCAGGAAGACATAGATGTTCTTGCGGTTGTCCGGTCGCCGTTGGCGCGTGATATAGCCAAGCTTTTCCATCGCGTGGAGGGCGGCGAACGCTGTCGGCTCCATCACGCCAGCCAATTCGCTCAGCTCGCGCTGTGTGAACCCCTCGCGAACCCACAGGATGCGCAGAAAGGTCCAGTGACCGGAGGCGACGCCGTGTTCAGCGAGGCGCATCTGAAGGCAGCGCCCAAGCCCTCTGCGCGCATCACGGACAAGATGGGCCAGCCGGTCGTCGGGCACCGCAGCATGCCAATCCAGTATGGCCTGGGTGACGCCGGGGCGCTGGGTTTCCGGGCGCTTCTGCTTCGAAGGGTCGCTCATGGCTTCTTATAGACCGCCGGAAAGGGCAACGCGACCACAAAAGGTCGGTCGGTA
>CANGOK010000049.1 GCA_947455285.1 Beijerinckiaceae bacterium
ATTCGCGGCTTCTGGCAAGCCTATCGCGCGCAGATGGGGATCTGACATGGCCAGCTTGCAGGAACTCTGGTTCTCCATCGCCCAAGCGCAGGCTGCGCAAGCGCGTTGTCTCGATGATGACCGACTTGAGGAATGGCCGGACTTCTTCGCTGACGATTGCCTCTATCGCGTGACGAGCGCCGACAATGTGCGCGAGGGCTACGAGGCTTCGCTGATCTTCCTCAATTCGAAGGGCATGGTGCGCGACCGCGTCTCCGCCCTGCGCACCGCCAATATCTACGAGCGGCAGGCCTATCGGCATGTGCTGGGCCAGCCTTCGATTCTCTCGACCGATGGCGACAAGGTTTCGACGGAGGCGTCCTTCATGGTTGCGCGCATCATGCGTGATGGGAAGACGGACCTCTTTGCAACCGGGCGTTATCTCGATACGTGGCGGCGGGTTGGGGAGGGCGTTGAACTCGTCGCTCGCATCGTCGTCTGCGATAGTTCGCGCATAGATACGCTGCTGGCGTTGCCGCTGTGACTGCGAATACCCTCCCCCTTGTGGGGAGGGTCGGCCGCGTCAGCGGACGGGGTGGGGGTCATTGGAAGCTGATCGTTAGCGGGGTTGCAAGGGCGCACACGTCATGGATTGCGCGACCCCCACCCCGTACCCCTCCCCACAAGGGGGAGGGGAGCTGCAAGCGTTTCGCTAATAACCCGGTCAGTTAGCCTTCTTGTAAGGCCCTAACTCCTTGATGACGGCGTTGAGGAACGACAGGTCGACGGCCTTGTCGATGTTCACCTCGCCCTCGATCAACTTCTCGGACTTCAGCACCTCAAGATCGATCTTCATGCTGGGGATGTTCATGGAGCCATCGGGATTGCAGGCCGCCAGCGGGAAGTCGCGGTAGAATTGCGGATCCTTGATCGGTGTATATTCGTTGAGGATCTTGATGATCGCCTCGCCCTTTTCGCCGACGAAGCGGCCGTTGGCGTCGAGTGCATCATTATGATCGCGTACGCCGCGGATGAAGGCTTTCAAGAATTTGCGCGCCACCTCAGGCTTCTGCGTAGCGAAGGCGCCGGAATAGAAAATCACGGCGATCTGATGGTTGGGATAGGCCTCGTCGTCAGTCAGCACCTTTTGCGCAAGGCCGCGCCTGATGGCTTCGGTGGTTGCGGGCTCGGCTGGCAGCGCTGCGTCCACCGCCTTGTTGGAAAGCGCAATCACATGCTGCGGGAAGGCGAGGAAGGTCTGCTCGATGTCGGTGATCTTGACTCCGGCCTTCTCCAGCATCTTGTAGAGCGTCACGCTGGCGGCGGTGCCTGGCGCGCTATTGGCGATCTTCATGCCTTTGAGATCAGCGAGGGTCTTGTAGCGGCCGGATTCTATCAGGTCCTTGCGGACGATCAGCGTCTGGCTGGTGCGCCCCGGCGGGGTCGAGACCTTGTCGGCGACGATGCGGATGTCGACGCCGCGAGCCAGCGCATTATAGAGCGCTGCAGAAGCCGCGCCCGCGATGACCTGCAGATCGCCGCCCGCCATGGAGGTGACCATGCGCGCGGCGGAATCGAAGGTGACGAACTGAACGTCCAGCCCCTCTTCGCGGAAATAGCCCTTCTTGTCGGCCACATAGAGGCCGATGTCCGTTGCGGTCTGCGTGTTGCCGACGACCACCTTCTCCTGCGCGCGGGTAGGTGCGCTGGTCAGGGCCGCGAGTAGGGCGGCGGCGAGCAGGCCTTTGAAAGGCGACATGTTTCCTCCGATGTTTTTCGCGTTGATACGCTTGTTCTCAGGTTAGCACGGCTGCGCGCCTAATCCAGCATAGCTCGTTCGCGTCTGGCCTGATCATCCTCGGCCGCCTGGGCGGCCAACCGCACAGGCGTATTGGCGGCGCCGAAGAGGTCGTAATTGCGGCGCTGCAGCACTTCAAAGAAGAAGCGCTGGTCGAACATGCGCGTGTAGATGTGGAAGAATTCGCCGCCCTTGTGGCGGTCGTAGAGGATGTCGAAGTCGCGCATGCGTTCGATGAGCTCGGGTTCAAGATCGTAGCGCGCTGAGAGATCCTCGTAATAATTGTCGGGAATATCGAGGAACTGTACGCCCTTGGCGCGGGCCTGCTCCACGAAGGCGAAGAGATCGTCGGTGGAAAGGGCGATCTGCTGGACGCCGCCGCCGCCGAAATTCTCGATGAAGCGCGACACTGAGGTCGAGCCGCCATCCGCGATGTTGAGGGGAATGCGCACCGAGCCGTCGCGCGCACGCACCACGCGGCTGAAGAAGGCGCCATAGGGGTCGGCGAGCTCAACCTGCGGCTCTTCCGTGAAGCCCAGAACCGCCTTGTAGAAGGTGACCCAGGACAGAAGCTCCGACCGGCGGACCATGTTGTTGAGGTGATCGACCCGGTTGAGCGGGCCAGCATGGGTGGGCTCTTCGAGGAAGAGGAAGTCCTGATCCCAGGAGCTGACGGCCGAATCCTTCATGAAATAAATGAGCGAGTTTTCGACCCCGGCCACGGCGGGAATCGAGGCCTCGCCGGGGCCGATGCGGCCGAAATAGGTCGGCGCGCTCAGCGCATTGGCGCGTTCGATCGCCCGGTCGGGATCATCCATCCGCAGTGCGAGGGCGCAAACGCTCGTGCCATGCACTAGGTAGAAGGAATGGGCGAAACCGTCCTGCTCCCGATTGACGACGATATTGATGTCGTTTTGGCGGAAGAGGTCCACGTCCTTCGAGCGATGGCGCGCGACGCGGCGGAAACCGAGGCCCTCCAGTTCGGCCACAAGGCGCGGCGAATGGGAGGCGCTGGTCACGAATTCAATGAACTCGACGCCGCTCACCTTGGCGGGCTCCGGCAGAGGACGGCTTATGGTCAGGGCAGGGGCCTTGGCGGCGGCCCGGCGCTGGTTCAGCTCCTCGCCACAAACCTCAAGGGCGCGCATGCCATCGCGGGCGATGGCGGGGGCCGGCGCGCCGCGGAACTGGTCGTTGAATATTTCAAGGGAAATCGGCCCCTTGTAGCCCGTGCCGATGGCGACCTCCAGAAAGTCCACGATGGGCCAGTCCCCCTGACCGGGGAAGCAGCGGTGGTGGCGCGAGAGGGACATGTGGTCCATCAGGATGCCCGGGGCGTCGGCCACCTGCACAAGGGCGATCTTGTCGCCGGGAATCTCGGCCATGGGGGCGATGGGATTCTTGCGGGCGAATGCGTGGAAGGAATCCAGCACCACGCCAAGGTTCGGCCTGTCGGCGCGGCGCACCAGATCCCACGCCTGCATCCAGTCATGCACATGACGGCCCCAGGCGAGCGCCTCAAAGCCGATGCGGTAGCCCCGTAGGGCGGCGAGGTCGGCAAGCTCCGCCAGATCAGCGGCGGAACGCTCGGGATCGCCCAGCGAATCTTCGGAGACATTGGAGCAGATGCACAGGAGCTTCGTGCCCAGCTCGTCCATAAGGTCGAACTTGCGCTTGGCGCGGTCGAAATTGCGGGCGCGCATGGGCTCCGGCATGCCCTCGAAATCGCGCATCGGCTGCAGCGCGATGATCTCGATGCCGAGATCCTGCGCCATGGTGCGGATTTCGCGCGGCTTGCCGCTGAAGAAGGTGAGGTCGTTCTCGAAAATCTCGATGGTGCGGAAGCCGGCGCGCGCAGCCGCCGCCAGTTTCACCTCAAGCGTGCCGCCCATGCAGACTGTGGCGATGGACCATCTCAGCATCGGGCGTATCCTTTCAAGCGCATGGGCAAGAGATAACCCGCGTCGCAGAGTCCAGCAAGACGCCCCTGCGGGCCCAGCTGAAAATCATGTGGCCTAACTCTTGTCCGGCGATCGGATCGGCCAATCTTCCAATTCGTTCAATAGATTTGGAGCACGGCTATGAGCGTTTTCGGTTCGATCATGGGCAAGATCTTCGGCGGTGGCGCGCACACGCCGCCCGTGCAGGCAGCCGCGACCCCGCAGGCCACCGCAGCCTCGGCCCCCGCAGTGGATGTGGAGGTCGTCCTGGTCGGGCTCGCGGCCAAGAGGGGAGATGCGCTGAACTGGCGCAGCTCCATCGTCGATTTGATGAAACTGCTCGACCTCGACAGCAGCCTCGCCGCTCGCAAGGAGCTGGCGAAGGAGCTGAAATATGACGGCGATATGAACGACAGCGCCGCCATGAACATCTGGCTTCACAAGCAGGTGATGCGGCAGGTCGCGGCCAATGGCGGAAAAGTTCCTGCCGAGCTCAAGAGCTGATACGGTGGCGCGGCGGCGCGGGGTGGTTTAAGGAACCGCGTCAGCCGCAACCCGGAGCCACCTGATGAGCCACCCTGATCGTTTCCTCCTCGCTGGGGTCATGGGCTGGCCAATCATGCATTCGCGCTCGCCCAAGCTGCACAATTACTGGCTCGAGCGTTACGGTCTCGTGGGCGCCTATGTGCCGCTCGCGATCCCGGCTTCCGGCCTTGAGGCGGCCTTGCGGGCGTTGCCGGCGCTAGGCTTTTCCGGCTGCAATCTCACTATCCCCCATAAGGAAGCAGCCCTGCGCATCGTCGATGAGGTCAGCCCGCTGGCGCAGCGCATCGGCGCGGTGAATTGCGTCGTGGTGCGCGAAGACGGATCGCTGGAGGGACGTAACTATGACGCCTTCGGCTTCACGGCGAGTTTGCGCGAGCGTGCGCCAGATCTGCGCTTCGATGCTGGCCCCGCTGTCGTGATCGGCGCAGGCGGCGCCTCGCGCGCCATCCTCGCGGGGCTCATCGATGAAGGCGTTCCCGAAATCCGGCTGATAAATCGCAGCCCTGAGCGCGCGCAGGCTTTGGCTGCGGAATTCGGCGGGCCTGTTCGCGCCTTGCCGTGGGAGGAACGTGGGCAGGCGCTCCATGGGGCGGCTATTCTTGTGAATACGACCAGCCAAGGCATGGTTGGCGAAGCGCCGCTCGATCTTGCGCTTGAGGCGCTGCCGGTGGACGCGCTCGTGGTCGATATCGTTTATGTCCCGCTTGAGACGCCCTTGCTGGCGAGCGCCCGCACGCGCGGCAATCGCACCGTCGATGGTCTCGGCATGTTGCTGCATCAGGGACGACCCGCCTTCGAAGCCTGGTTCGGCGTCGATCCGCAGGTGACGCCGGAATTGCGCGCGATGATAGAGGCGACGCTTTAGGACTCAGGCTGCCGACGTTTCCTTCGAGGGGCGCGCGTGATGGTTCGCCAGCATCTGGCCTTTCATCACGTCAATCTCCTTGAGTTCAACCTCGTAGCCCCAGAGGTCGGCGACATATTGCAGGACCTTGCGTGACTCGCCTGTGGCCAGCAGCCTGCCATCCACCACCCGATGCTCCAAAATGAGACGCCGGTCGCCAAGCAGGTCGACGCTCGCGACTTCGATGATCGCATCGGTGTAGGAGACGTCGTAACGCTTCGCCAGATTGCGCCTGATATCGCGATAGCCGCGCTCATCGTGGATGGATTTCACCAGCAGGGTGGATCGCTCAGGATCATCTTCGATGGCGAAGAGGCGCAGGTCCCGGATAAGGCGCGGCGATAGATATTGAGCGATGAAACTATCATCGCGAAAATTCGCCCAAATATCACGCAGTGCGCCCATGGCGTCGCCGCAACCGGCGATGTCGGGGGCCCAGATGCGGTCCTCGGCAGTTGGGCGCAAACATATGCGCTCGATGTCCTGCATCATCGAAAAGCCGAGCGCATAGGGGTTGAACCCCGAAAATGCGGGATGATCGAATCCTGGCTGCGCCACCACATTGGTGTGGGAGGTGAGAAATTCGAAGAAGGCGCCGTCGTCGATCATGCCCTTTTCGTGCAGGCGGTGCATGATGCGGTAATGAACATAAGTGGCCGTGCCTTCGTTCATGACCTTGGTCATGCGCTGGGGATAAAGATATTGTCCGACGAGCCGCACGATGCGCAGGATTTCTCTCTGCCACGAGGCGAGCTTTGGAGCATTGCGCTCAAGAAAGAACAGCACATTCTCTTCAGGTAGACCAAGGCGTTCATTCAGGGCGTTGCGCTGCTGATCCCTCACGCCTTCTTTACCCGGCGAAGTGGGAACCGTGCTCCAGAGTTCATTATAAATTTGCGCTTCATGGATGCGGCGTTCCTTCTGCCGCGCTTCTTCGTCGCGCAATTCAATCGTGCGACGCTTGCCGGAGCGATGGACGCCATGGGCCTGCAAGGCGTGGGCTGCGTCGATCAGGCGTTCCACCGCTCCTTCGCCGTAGCGCTCTTCGCAGCTTGCTATGTAGCTCTTGGCGAATTTGAGATAGTCAAGAATGGAGCTTGCGTCAGTGAAGTCCCGAAACGTCTGGTTGTTCTTGAAGAAATGATTATGACCGAAGGCGGCGTGGGCGATGACGAGCGTCTGCATCGTCGCTGAATTGCCTTCCATGATGTAGGAAATGCAGGGGCTCGAATTTATGACGATCTCATAGGCGAGACCCATCAGCCCCTTCTGGTACATCATCTCATGCTGGGTATAATGTTTGCCGAATGACCAGTGATGATAAAAAATCGGCATGCCTGTGGAGGCGTAAGCGTCAAGCATCTGCTCGGCGGCGATGACTTCTATCTGGTTGGGATAGATGTCGAGTCCAAGCTCGCCTAGCGCAATCTCAGATACTGCGTCATGAATGCGCTGGATCGTGTCGTAGGACCATTCGGCCCCCTTGTAGAGCAAGGCGCTCAAACCGCCCTCCCGCGTATCGTCTCGCTGCGGCTGAAGAGTTCGCGGAAGATCGGATAGATGTCTTCGCGATGGGTGACGGAGCGTTGCGCAAGATTTGGCAGGCCAAGGTTTTCATAGGCGCGCCAGAGGCTGGAAGCGGTCGAGCCATGACCGGGCTCGTTCACCTCAAGATAGGCGTAATACTGGCACTTCTCCAGCACCTCGCCAGCCAGCAAGCCAGTCACCTCCAGATTGTCGCGCGGGTCATTGTCGCCATCGGAGGCCTGCGCCGCATAGATGTTCCACAGCTCCGCCGGATAACGATCATCCACCACGCGCAGCATTTCGTGCAGAACGGTCGAGACCTTTGTGCCGCCACTTTCCGTGCCATGGAAGAAAGTCTGCTCATCCACTTCTTTGGCTTCATCCGTATGGCGGATGAAGACGATCTCGACCTTCTTGTAGCGCTTCTTCAAGAAGACATAGAGCAGCATGTAAAAGCGCTTCGCGAGGTCCTTCATATGCTCCGTCATAGAGGCGGAGACATCCATGAGGCAGAACATCACCGCTTGCGCCATTGGCTTTGGTTGAGGTTCGAAGCGGCGATAGCGAAGATCGATCGGATCGATCCAGGCTATGGCTTTCGAACGGCGTAGCAATTGATCGCGCTGGCTGCGCAACTCAGCGAGTTCAATGTCGTCCGCTCCTTCCGCCTGCGCCAGCTCTATCGCCTGTTCGACCTCCTGCACATCAGAAGGGCGGGGCCTGCGCAGGGCGATGCGACGCGAAAGGGAATTGCGCATGGTGCGGCCAAGCGCGAGGTTGGAAGGAGAGCCGGTGGAGGCGTAGCCAGCCCGGCGCAGCCCTTCCGTCTCCACATTCATGACCCGGCGTCGCTCAAGGTCCGGAAGCTCCAGATCTTCGAGAAAGAATTCAAGAAATTCTTCCGCTGAAAGCGCGATCTCATAGCTGTCTTCGCTCTTGCCTTGCCCCGCTTGCGAGCCGCCGCCCCCGGCGCCGCCTTGCGGTCTTGGCAGGCGGTCGCCCGCGACGAATTCCTTGTTGCCGGGAAAGACCGGGTGGTGGAAACCTTCGCCGCCAAGATGGAACGTTGGCTCGTCAACGCCGCCGCCGGGAATGACGACGACGCCCGCCTCATCAATGTCGCGGATGCTACGGGAGGCGCTGGCGTGGCGAACGGCTTCACGCACGATCCTGCGCGCGCGGCGCAAGAAGCGCTGCCTGTTGGGCAGGTTCTTCCCGCCAGGGTTCAGCCGCCGGTCGATGATGTGCATTGAGATGCTCCAGTCTCAGGCGGACTGCTTTACGCGCATATACCATTCAACGAGGCGCCGGACCTGCCGTTCCGTATAACCGCGCGCCATCATGCGCTCGACGAAGTCGGCGTGCTTCTTTTCCGTCTCGCTGTCGCGCTTCGAGCCGAAGCTGATGACAGGCAGAAGATCCTCGACTTGCGAGAACATACGCTTCTCGATCACTTCCCGGATTTTCTCGTAGCTTGTCCATGACGGATTCTTGCCATGGTTGTTGGCGCGTGCGCGCAGACAGAACTTGACCACTTCGTTGCGGAAGTCCTTGGGATTGGCGATGCCGGCCGCTTTCTCGATCTTCGTTAGTTCCTGATTGAGAAGGTCGCGATCTAGAAGTTGTCCCGTGTCGTGATCCTTGAAATCGATGTCCTCGATCCATGCGTCTGCATAGTTCACGTAGCGGTCGAACAGGTTCTGGCCGTAGTCATGGTAGGATTCCAGATAGGCTTTTTGGATCTCGTGGCCGATGAATTCAGCGTAGCGAGGCGCAAGCTCGGCCTTGATGAATTCGATATACCGTTTCTCAAGGTCGGGCCCGACCTGATCGCGCCTGATCGCTTGCTCTAGAATATACATGAGGTGCACGGGATCAGCTGCGAGTTCGGTTGGATCGAAGTTGAAGGTGGATGCGAGCACTTTGAAGGCGAAGCGCGTGGATGCCCCGTCCATGCCTTCATCTTGTCCAGCTGCGTCCTTGTATTCCTGAAGGCTCTTGGCCTTGGGGTCCGTCTCCCTCAAGCTCTCGCCATCATAGACGCGCATTTTCGAAAAGAGACTTGAGTTCTCGTGCTCACGCAGGCGCGTCATCACCGAAAAACGCGCCAGCATTTCTAGCGTCGCAGGCGCGCAGGGCGCTCGCGCGAGCTCCGAGCCATGAATCAGCTTTTCATAAATTTTCTGCTCTTCGGAGACGCGCAGGCAATAGGGCACCTTGATGAGATAGATTCGGTCGATGAAGGCTTCGTTGTTTTTGTTCGTCTTGAAGCTGTTCCATTCCGCCTCGTTGGAATGGGCGAGGATGACGCCTGTGAAGGGAATGGCGCCGATGTTCTCCGTGCCGATGTAATTGCCCTCCTGCGTCGCCGTGAGCAGGGGATGCAGCATCTTGATCGGGGCCTTGAACATCTCCACGAATTCAAGGAGGCCCTGATTGGCTCGGTTGAGCCCGCCGGAATAGCTATAGGCGTCGGGGTCGTGCTGAGGCAGGTTTTCTAGCTTGCGAATGTCCACTTTGCCCACGAGCGAGGAAATGTCCTGGTTATTTTCATCGCCGGGCTCGGTCTTGGCGATGGCGATCTGGCGCAGACGCGAAGGCGTGAGCTTCACCACGCTGAATTTTGAGAGATCGCCGCCAGCTTCATCGAGACGCTTCAGGCACCATGGGCTCATCAACCCCGTGAGTTTGCGGCGGGGGATATTGAAGCGCGTCTCCAACTCTTCGCCCATGGTCACGGGATCGAACAGGCAAAGGGGGCTTTCGAAGACGGGGCTGATCTGCCCGGCGGCTTTGAGCGCATAGATCGGCTGCTGCTCCATGAGCTGCTTCAGCCTCTCCGCCAGAGATGATTTGCCGCCGCCGACGGGGCCGAGCAGGTATAGGATCTGCTTGCGCTCTTCGAGCCCCTGCGCTGCATGTCGGAAGTAGGAAACGATGCGCTCGACCGTATCTTCCATCCCATAGAATTCCTTGAAGGCTGGATAGATACGGATGGTGCGGTTCATGAAGATGCGGCCAAGCCTGGAATCCTGCGCGGTGTTGATCCGCAGCGGCTCGCCGATGGCGTGCAGCAGGCGCTCGGCGGCGCTTGCGTAGAAATTGGGATCTGACTTGCAGCCCTCAAGAAACTCAGCGATCGACATTTCCGCGTCGCGGCGGGTCTCATAGGCATTTGAGTAACGTGTCAGAAGGTCGGTAGCGAGCGCCATATCTGCTCCTGGTGCATCGAAGAGCGAATGTCATCGCTCCAATTTCGTCGACCGCAGGGCATCCGACATTTTGGGAACTACAGCTGCGGTACGGCTGCGCTTGAACAACGCCCCCGATGCCTCAAGGTTGCGTCGTTTCAGCGTATCGAGTGGTGCTAACGTTTGGCGCGAAGCTTCGTGCGGGCGTGGATCTCCAATAACCGGTCTTTCGCCACGGTTCCGGCGCTCTCAATGCAAGAGTGCTATCAATCGGTTTGAAATACTTGAACTGAGCTAAAATGCGCTGCGTTTTGCCAGTTGGGCCCCTTGGGCGTAAATCTGCCTCCACAATGATGAATTCATTCACCAGATGGGATCTGATCGCAGGGCTCTCCATGGCTGGGCTGCTGCTGCCGGAGGCAATCGCTTATGCGTCGATCGCGGGTCTGGCGCCCCAGCACGGCGTTTTCGCTGCCATCGCTGGTCTGCTGGTCTACGCTTTTGCCGGTCGGAGCCGTTTCGCCATCGTGGCGCCGACCTCTTCGTCCGCCGCCATTCTCGCAGCAGCAGCTTCCGCGGCGGAGAGCTTTCAATCGTCCGACCAACGGCTCGCCCTTGCGGCAGGCGCGGTGCTGCTGACCGGGGCGCTCTTCGTCTGCGCCAGCATCGCGCGCATGGGTGCGCTCGCGCAGTTCATTTCGCGCCCCGTGCTGCGCGGTTTCGCGTTTGGGCTCGCCGGCGTGATCATTCTGCGGCAGGCGCCTGCGCTCACGGGGCTTGCAATAGATTCTCATGGGGCCGGCGGAATTCTCTGGGCGCTCGCCTGGCGTCTTTGGGATATCAACCCCGTCAGTCTTTGCCTGGGGCTGGGCGCCTTGGGCCTGCTTCTTTTCCTGCGGCGTTGGCATTGGGTTCCCGCAGCTTTCATCGTCGTGAGCGCAGGCGTGGTCGGCGCCTCTATTTTTGATTTCGAGGCAATGGGCGTCGCCAGCGTTGGGCCCTTCGACGTGACGCCGCCGCTTCCCGGCCTGCCGCAACTGACAGGCGAGGCGTGGGAAGCTCTTGCCCGCGTCTCGCCGCCGCTTGTGCTGATTCTCTTTGCTGAATCCTGGGGCGCCATGCGCAGCCTGGGTCTTCGCCATGGAGACCGGCTCGAGCCTCGGCGTGAGCTTCTGGCGCTCGGCCTTGCAAATATCGTCTCGGGGCTTATGCGTGGATTGCCAGTAGGGGCCGGCTTTTCCGCCTCCTCCGCCAATGAGGCGGCAGGCGCGGGGAGCCGAATGGCTGGCGTCGTCGCCGCTCTTGCGATGATTGCTTTGCTCGCGCTCTTTTCGCCTATGGTGGCGCGCATTCCTCAGTCCATTCTGGCGGCTATCGTGATCGACGCCGTTCTGCCAGCTCTGAACCCACGTCCGCTCAGGCATTTCTGGCGTGTGGGGCGGGATTTCAAACTGGCTTTGACGGCTGCTGTCGGGGTGTTGGTTCTAGGTGTCGTGAACGGCATGATGCTGGCGGTCGCCCTGTCGCTCATTGGAACGTTGAGGCGGTTGGCGAGTCCTCGCATCGAACAGCTCGGCCGCATGCCTGATAGTCGGGCTTATGTAGATCTTGCCGCCCGTCCGGAGGCGATCACTGATCCCCGCGTTTTCATCGTTCGGCCTACCGAGCCATTGTTCTTCGCCAATGCCGAAACAGTCTTCGGACGCCTCAGCGATATGGCGAGCAATGACGACGCCGCGCCCGTGGTGGTTCTGAGCCTTGAAGACAGCAGCGATCTCGACGCCACCGCCCTTGAAGCCCTGATCGAGTTGGATGCGCAGCTGGGCGGGCAAGGGCGGCTACTATTGCTTGCCCGTTGCAAGCAGCATGTCCGCGATCTGCTCTTGAAGGCTCATCCGCCGCTTGCTGACTCACAGCGAAGCTTCTGGAGCGTCGACGAAGCGTTCGAGGCAGCGCTCGCTTCGATTGCGGCGCCTCATAAATAAAAAGGCGCGACCCGAAGGCCGCGCCTGAACTTGCGTATGCGCGAGCTTTACTCGGCTGCCATGGCCGACGGGTTCTCGAGAATGAGATGGCCCACGGCGGTGTTGGATGCGGGAACCGTGTAGAAACGGCGACGCTCGCGCACATGCTCATCGAGCGCGCCGCGCATGACGAGCCACATCACCATTTCGATGCCCTCTGCGCCAGCTTCGCGCATGTATTCCACATGCTTGATCTTGGTGAGCTTCTGGGGATCGTTGACCATGCCATCGAGGAAGGCGTTGTCGAATTCACTGTTGATCAGGCCCGCGCGCGGACCGGAGATCTGATGCGACATGCCGCCCGTGCCGAAGATCACGACCTTGAGGTCCTCGGGGTAGCTCTCCACCGCGCGGCGGATGGCTGCGCCCAGGTTGAAACAGCGGTTTCCTGTCGGCGGGGGGAAGAGAACCACATTGACCGCGAGCGGAATGACCTTGCAGGGCCATTCCTCGGGCTGGCCGAACATGAGGCTCAGCGGCACGGTGAGGCCGTGGTCGACTTCCATATTATTAACGACGGTCAGGTCGAACTCGTCCTGAATCACCGACTGGGCGATATGAGCGGCGAGTTCGGGGTGGCCATGGACCATGGGAACGGGGCGGGGGCCCCAGCCTTCATCGGCGATGGGGAATTCGGCTGCGCAGCCCAGCGCGAAGGTGGGCACGATGTCCACGGAGAAGGCGGTGGCATGGTCGTTGAACACGACGATGCAGACATCCGGCTTAACTTCCGCGATCCACTTTTTCGATTCCTCGTAGCCCGCGAAAACGCGCTGCCAGTAGGGTTCCTGAGTCTTGCCGAGGTCCAAGGCCGCGCCAATGGCGGGGACGTGGGAGGTGGCGACGCCTGCGACGATCTTGGCCATTACTTCTTCCACTCCGACTTGGTGCGGGCGCCATTGGGCGAGCGACCGCCCGCGAGCATCATGTCCGCATATTCCTGCTGGGTGCTTCCGGTCATCTTCGCGGCGAGCTGCTGGAAGGAGAGACCGTCCGTCGCGCCGAGTTTGGCGGTGAAATAGATGTTGCCGCCAAGCTCAAGCATCCGGTTCCATTCACGGTTGAGAATGGCTTCGGTCTGCTCGGGGGTCAGCTTGTAGGCCTTGAGATAGCCGGCCTCGTCGGCCTTGAAGGCCTTGCGGTTGGCTTCTTTCAAAAGGGACATGCAGAACATGTTGATGCCATAGCCCTTGCGGGACTGGTCGGCGTCGAACACGGTCGTGCCTGGAATATCGGAATATTCCTTCTCAATCGGTTGCATCGCTCATTCCTCTCGACCGTGACCCTGGCGGCGACGCGCCGATTCCTCCACGGCGGGCGCAGGGCCTATCGTTGGAAACCATACAGCTTTTGAAATCGAGCGTCGATGGCTCCGGGCAAGATGAGAATTGGAAGAATTCAAATTCTCAGCCGCCCCAGCGGCATTGACAGCGCCGCCGTCAGCCATTAGACAGCGCGGAATTCCACTGGCTCTGCAAGAGTCGGTGCGGGCTCAAGATCCGAGCTCCGCTTGGGGGATAGTTCAACGGTAGAACTACCGACTCTGACTCGGTCAATCTTGGTTCGAATCCAGGTCCCCCAGCCACGCATTCTCGAGATTTTGACGACTTGCCGGTCTCGGGCGAAAACCCTGCGTTTGCGGGGAGATTTCGCGCGTTTTTGCGTGACTTGGACATGCGGAGACTGAAATTCCGGTGTCGGGTCGGGTATTTTGGGCCCTGGTCTCCGGTCGCTAATTTCAGTTTTCCCGAATTTCCATTTTTGCGGTCTTGGAGACTTGTTCGATCTGCAGGGAGACTGGTTTGATTCCGTTGATGTGCAGGCGTCGCCGCCGTCGAAGGTTGAGTGCGGGGCACAGTTTTGCCGCTCCCGGGTCTAACCGGTTTCGCGCGGTCGTGTTTCGGTGCGACTGTCTTGAGGGTCAGGCGTAGACGCAGATCAGCTCAGACCGATCATCGCTTCTTGTTCTGCCCAAGCATGGGGTAGCCCCATGGACAGGCGCGATACCGTCAGGCCGCTCGGCGCTACGCCGTCGACGATCGCCTGAACGATTTTGGGTGAAAGGTACGCCAGAGAAGCGAGCCGTTTCACATAGCGTTCGGCGATATTTTCCGATGTCGCGATTTCATCAAAGGACGTCGTCTTGCCGTCGAGAATTGAGCTCATCCACGTCTGCGCTCGGTGGATCGCCTTTAGAAGAGCGTCCCTATTTTCTGCATCGATGAATTTTGGCTCGTTTGCAGAGCTTATGATCCCCTTCCGTCTGGGGCCATTTGGGGTAAAGGGGATGATCAGACGAATTGGCTGGTGTGGGTCGTCGGATCCCAGGAATATTTCCAATTGGTGTCGATGAACGACGATCCGCTGGACATATTTTTGAATTAGCTCGTGCTCAGAGCTCTCTGGACTTGTCGGCAATTGATCGCGGACAGCATTGACGATCAGGTCCTCTACGTCTGGCGCAGACACCCGGGAAGTTGATCCGGCGGCGCCTTTGCGCCCCTGCAGCAAGGCATGGGAGACATAGTAGCGGTAAC